>JACRGQ010000018.1 GCA_016217735.1 Nitrospinota bacterium | reverse complement strand
GACGATCTGAGGAAGAAGGCTCATGGTCATTTGAAATCGCTACAGCGCAACCAGAAAAAGGTACGCTCGTTCTTTGACGAGCCGAATGTACGTTATGCCGCATAATCATGTCGCCTTACTAACGACTTCCTTAGTAACTGGTGGGGAAATTATATCAGACAGAAACCTGCGCGGTGCTCACAACTGATTCAGATGCGGAATTTATCGCCATGAGATTATATCAGACAGAAACCTGCACGGTGCTCACAACCGGTGCCGGGGGCGGCGGGCGTGGTGGCGATGACCAAAGAGGTTGAAGAATGTTGGGGTGGGGAGCAATATTCCCATCTTGTCTACGCCATCGCCGGAAACGGCGAGGTGTCCAGACGAGGGGGTAATTGGCTCCCCGGGCCGGATTCGAACCAGCGGCGGGGTGGTTAACAGCCACCTGCTCTACCAGCTGAGCTACCGGGGAACTCAATGCGAAGTCTGGATTATCCAGACTTTGCCCCGTTCTGTCAACTGCATTTCATGGGCTGATTATGCGCCTTTGCCCCACCTGTCACGGGCGCCCCCGCCGCCGCTGGCCGCGCGGCCATTCCTTTCTTTAATCCCCCCGCGCGGGATGTTATATTGACCCGATGGAAAAAAAGAGGGTCGGCCTCATCTTCGGCGGCGTTTCCGCCGAGCACGAGATCAGTATCATCACCTTCGACCAGGTGCATAAAAACCTCGACAAGGAGAAATACGAAGCCATCCCCATCTACATCACGCCGGAAGGGGACTGGATATGCGACGACCGGCTGAAGGACGTTACCCGCTATAAAGAAATATTCACCGGCAACAAGAGCGACCTGAAGAAATTCAACCGGCGCTTCATCCCCCCCTACCCGCTGCGGCACGAATCCGGCGGCTTCCTGCAAAAGTTCTCCGATACTAAAATCGAAATCGACATCGCCTTCCCGCTGATCCACGGCACCGGCGGCGAGGACGGCTCGCTGCAAGGACTATTGGAACTGGCCGACATCCCCTACACCGGCTCGAACGTCACCGCCAGCGCCGTCGGCATGGACAAGGTGCTGCAAAAGCACATTCTGAAAAGCGCCGGCCTGCCGGTGGTGAAATTCACCGGCTTCCTCAAAGCCGAGATCGAAACCCGCCACGACGCGGTGAAAAAAGAGATACTGGATAACTTCCGCTTCCCCATTTTCATCAAGCCCGCCTCATGCGGCAGCTCGGTGGGGGTATCGAAAGTGGATTCAGCCGATTTTCTCGCGGTGGCGCTGGACGATGCGTGCCGCTACGACCGCAAGGTCATCGTGGAAGAAGGCGTGATCGAACCGCGCGAGATCAACTGCGCGGTGATGGGGGACGACGACGAAATCCACGCCTCCGTCTGCGAAGAGGTGTTTAGCAAAGGCTTCCTCGACTACAAACAAAAGTACCTCGCGGGGGGCAAAAAAGGACGCGGCGGCATGGCGAACGTGGCGCGCGCGATCCCGGCGGACATCGCGCCGGAAACCGCCGCGAAAATCCAGGATGCCGCCAAAAAAGTCTTCCGCACGCTCGATTGCTCCGGCGCGGCGCGGGTTGATTTTCTGCTGGCGAAAGACGGCAACATCTACATCACCGAGTTGAACTCCATCCCCGGATCGCTCGGCTTTTACCTCTGGGAAAAAAGCGGATTCGCCTTTCCGCAACTGCTGGACAAGGTGATCGGCTACGCGCAGGCGGCCTACCGGCGCAAAAAAATGCTCCGCCGAACCTCCGGCTTCAACGCCGTGCAGGGCTATCTGTCGGAGAAAAAGGAAGCGTAATGCTGAAGCTGCTGGCTATCGCGGCGGGCGGCGCGGCCGGCAGCATCCTGCGCTACGCCGTATCCACCTTCACCCACCGTTTCGCCGAGCCGACTTTCCCGTGGGGAACGCTGGCGGTGAACCTCTTCGGCTGCTTCCTCATCGGCTTTCTCTGGCCGCTGTTTGAAAAGGCGGCGGCCACCCCGGAGGCGCGGGCGTTGGTCTTCATCGGCATTTTGGGGGGGTTCACCACCTTCTCCACCTTCGGCCTCGAAACATTCCACCTGCTGCGCGACGGCGAATACGGACGCGCGGCGGCGAACATGCTGGCAAGCAACATTATCGGCATCGCGCTGGTGTTTGCCGGGTTTTTTGCGGCGCGGCAACTCATAGAAAGATAGGAGCGGCATATGACGAAATTACCGGATAAAGGATGCCTGTTGCGGATTTACATCGGCGAATCGGACAAGACCGGCGGCAAACCGCTCTACGAAGCGATTGTGCTGAAGACGCGTGAACTGGGCATGGCCGGGGCCACCGTGCTGCGCGGCATCATGGGGTTTGGCGCGAACAGCCGGGTACACACCGCCAAGATACTGGAGATCAGCGAAGACCTGCCGCTGGTGGTGGAGATCGTGGATACCGAGGAGAACGTCGAAAAACTGCTGCCGTGGCTGGACGACGTGGTGAAGGAAGGACTGGTGACGCTGGAAGAGATCAAGATCGTGAACTACCGTTCCAGCCGCCTCCCGAATTAGCCGCCTGATTTCTTCGGCGTGATGAGCGAGGCGGCGATGGCGGTTATCGCGCCGATGGTGATGCAGCTATCCGCCACGTTGAACGCCCACCAGTGGAAACCGCCGATATAAAAATCCAAAAAGTCGGTCACAGTGCCGATGGTGATGCGGTCGATAAGATTCCCCAGCGCCCCGCCCAATATCAGCGTCAGGGCCACACGCAGTGCGGGGCCTTCTTTTTCGGCCTCGCGGTAGAGATAGACCAGCACGGCGGAGGCGAAAATCGTAAGCGCAATGAAGAATACGCCGACCCAACTAGCTGAAATACCTGACATAAAGCCGAAGGCCGCGCCGGGATTTTGGATATGGGTGATGTTGAAAAAGCCGGTCACCGGGATGGAGCGGTAGAGCTCGACATGCTCGCGCACCAGCGATTTCGTGAGCTGATCCAGCACCACGATGACGAGCGCACCCGACGCCAGCGGCGTGTACCTCTTGAAAATACCGGACAAAGGCAACGCCATTTTTAGGCCATCTCGGCAAGGTGCGCGGCGCAACGGCCGCAGACGGCGGGATGCGCGGCGCTGCCGCCGACATCGGGCGAGGTGTTCCAGCAACGCTCGCATTTTTTTCCATCAGGCGCGACCACTGAAATATCCATCTCGCCGCCCTCTTTCGCCGTCACCGTAACCTGCGAAACGATGAAGATGAACGGCAACTCCGCCTCATACCCTTTCAAAAGCGCCAAATCTGTTCCCGCCGCCAAAACCTCCAACTTCGCATCGAGCGAGTGGCCGATGATTTTGTCGCGCCGTTTGTCCTCTAAAACCTTCAGTGCCCCCTTGCGGATTTCCCACAGCCGGTCCCACTTTTGGCGCATCTCCGGGGAGATAGCCAAACCATCCACGTTAAAAAACGTCTGGGTGTGGATGCTGCTTCCGGCGGGAGTGCCGGGGATGGCGGCCCAGATTTCGTCGGCGGTAAAACTCAAGACCGGCGCCATCAGGCGGAGCATCACCTGCGTCAATTCGTACATCGTGGTCTGCGCGGCGCGCCGTGATTTCGAGCGGGGCGGGAAGGTATACGCGCGGTCTTTCACGATGTCGAGATAGAAAGCGCTCAGATCGACCACGCAGAAGTTGTGCATGGCGTGGTAGAAGACGTGATACTCGTACCGGTCGAACGCGGCCAGCACGGTTTTTTGCAGTGTGGCTGCGCGGTCGAGGATATAGCGGTCCAGCTCCGGCAATTCGGCGAACGGCACACGGTCTTTCGCCGGGTCGAAATCGGAGAGGTTCCCCAGCATGAAGCGGAAGGTGTTGCGTATCTTGCGGTACGCTTCCGAAAGCCGCTTGAGGATTTCATCCGACAGGCGCACCTCTTCCATATAGTTTTCGCTGGAGACCCAGAGGCGCACGATCTCCGCGCCGTGGTTTTTCACGATGTCAACCGGCTCGATGCCGTTGCCGGCCGATTTCGACATCGTGCGCCCCTTCGAGTCGACCACATAGCCGTGGGTAAGCACGGTGCTGTAGGGCGCCTCGCCGGTCGTGCCAACGGATGCGAGCAGCGAGCTTTGAAACCAGCCGCGGTGCTGATCGCTCCCTTCCAGATACATGTCGCCGGGCCATTGCAGATCGGGCCAGCGGCGCAGCACGGCCGCCTGGCTGACGCCCGAATCGAACCAGACATCGAGGATGTCCTCTTCTTTCTTCCACTCCGCGCCGCCGCACTTTTTGCATTTCTTCCCGGCGGCCCAATGCGCGGCGTCTTTTTCAAACCAGATGTCCGCGCCGTGCTTCTCCATCTCGTCCGCCGCGCGGCGCGCGGTATCGCCGTCTATCAGCGGCTCGTCGCACTTTTGGCATTTCAAAACAGTGATCGGCACGCCCCACGCGCGCTGGCGGCTGATGCACCAGTCGGGGCGGTTTTCCACCATGCCGAAGATGCGCTCCTTGCCCCACTTCGGCACCCATTCCACGCGGTTGATCCCGGCCAGCGCTTTTACGCGCAGGGCGTTTTGCTCCATGCCGATGAACCACTGCGCGGTGGCGCGGAAGATCACCGGATGTTTGCAGCGCCAGCAGTGCGGATACGAGTGGTTGATGTTCTCGGTGAACAGCAGCATGCCGCGCACCTTCAGTTCCTCTATCACGTCGGGATTCACCTGCGGCACGCGCCGCCCGGCGAAGATGGGAAGATCGTCCTTGAACAGGCCGTTGTCGCGCACCGGATTGAAAACTTCCAGGCCGTACTTCTGGCCGACCGCGTAGTCCTCCTGCCCGTGGCCGGGGGCGGTATGCACCGCGCCGGTGCCGGCGTCGAGCGTGACGTGCATCCCCAATATCACCGGCGAGATGTGGCCGTAGAGCGGGTGCTTTGTCTTGACCCCTTCCAGTTCGCTCCCTTTGAAGCGTTTTACTTCTTCTATCTCGGTCACGCCGATAACGGGGGCGACCTTGCCCACCAGTTCGGTCGCCATCAACAGCGTGCCGCCGTTGAACGCGACGGCGGAATAATCGAACGCCGGGTGAACGCAGACCGCGCGGTTGGCGGGTATCGTCCACGGCGTGGTGGTCCAAATGACGACCGCCGCCTCCCCTTTCAAGCCGAGCCGCGCCGCCTCCCCCTCTTCCAGCGGGAAGCGGACGTACACGGAGGGGCTGACGTGGTCGGCGTATTCCACTTCCGCCTCGGCCAGCGCCGTTTGGCAGGAGGTGCACCAGTGAACCGGCTTCAGCCCCTGATAGAGCGAGCCGTTATCCATGAACTTCGCCAATTCGCGCACGGTATCGGCCTCGTAGCGGTAATCCATCGTGAGGTACGGGTCTTCCCAATCGCCCAAAATGCCGAGCCGCTTGAACGATTCGCGCTGGCGGTCGATGAACCCGGCGGCGTACTCGCGGCAGAGCTTCCGTTTTTCGGCGCGGGTTATTTCGCTTTTCTTTTTGCCGAGCTTTTTGTCCACCTGGTGTTCGATGGGCAGGCCGTGGCAATCCCACCCCGGCACGTACGGCGCGTCGAAGCCCTGCATGGTTTTCACCTTGACGATGATGTCCTTCAGGATTTTGTTGAGCGCGTGCCCCATGTGGATGTCGCCGTTGGCATACGGGGGGCCGTCGTGCAGGATGTATTTTTTGGCCCCTTTGCGGGCCTCGCGTATCTTCTTGTAGAGGCCGCTCCATTGCAGCAGCATGTCCGGCTCCATCGTCTGGAGGCCGGCCTTCATGGGGAAACCGGTCGTGGGGAGGTTGAGCGTGTCTTTGTAATCCATAAGAGCGTAAGTTTACCCCGCTTTATTCGCGGAATAAAGCGGGAAAACCGGCAAGCTTTTGAAAAGACGCGGCGGCAAAGGGAGACATGACGGCCCGGTGGGCCGCTTGCGCGGCAGGTTGATTTTTCCCGGCCTCCCTGTTGTGGGGCTACTCCGTAAGCTGGTACTCCACGTTGCGGGTTTCGGTGACACGGCGGGAAGCATCCAGTATTTCCATTGAAACGAGGTTGCCCTCGCCGTCGAAATCCAAAATAACCCCGGGCTTTTCTTCATCGCTCTCCACAATGGCCGCGTTCTCCCTGAAAATCAGGCTCAACGTATCCGTTTTTTTGTCAAACAGCACCTTCATGGTTCTCTCCAATATTTTTCCACATGGCTGGTCCGATAAGCGGTCACAACTTCCGCGGGATTCCGGTCCACATCAACAAACACGCGAACGAGATATTCTTTGCTTTCGGGCGGGAAGGAGACCATAGATTGGAAGACCTTTCTTCCCTTCCGCGCTTCAAGCACCTGTCCGGGAACTCTCAATACACCTTCAATAACCGCGGTTGAAATCCCCCGGCGCTCCATTTCCAATAGCGCATGGGAGGTTATTGTAAAGCGGCCGGCAAGCTCGTTTGCCAATATCACCTCACGCAATATTCATTATAAAGCCAAACCAGAAAAAATGCGCGTGTCGGGAGTCTCGGCCTTCATGGGGAAACCGGTCGTGGGAAGGTTGAGCGTCTCTTTGTAATCCATAAAAGCGTAAGTTTACCCCACCGGCGTGTGCGCGGCAATAGCGGGCTCTGCTTGGTACCGCAGGTTTTAACCTGCGGTTGCGCCGACAGGCGCAAGAAAACCGCGGCCTTTCAGTCCGCGCAACAGGTTAAAACCCGTTGTACCGGCGCAACACGCTTCCCCGGCAGGTGCGACAGCGGCCTACAGGCCATCTCCAAAGCGGATGGAAAATTTCCATTCCGCTTTTCCCATCCTGTCGCACGAGAGCGGCGGAAACATTTTTTCAATCCGCCGCGGAAAAAACCGGACAGTGCGCAGCGGTGTTCCGTGTTTTTCACACGAACGAAGTGAAGTGTAAATACCCTTTAAGCACAATCGGCTCGATGGGCCGACCGATTATTCTTGGCGCTTTGCGCCAACGTGCGACAGGATTGCCGCACCCAACACGAATCGGCCTGAAAAATCATCAGGGTTAACCCTTGGGGGTTGTTTTATACGCTACATTCATGCGCTATAATATCGCCACTTGCATATACCAAAATTGAAATAGGCCGGATAATATTTTGGGATATGCGGCAACTTGACGCATCGTCTGGAGGGGATGAAGTGGGAGTTCGATACGCGTTTTCCCTGGGCAAGACTCGCACCGCCACCATCAGCGGCGTCGGCGGGAATGTTGAAAATACCCATGCCGCAAAATGATGGATTGGCGGGTACAGCAGGATTCATCCTGTTGTTGGCCCGGAAGGGCCAAGAGTCATCTTGTTTCCTGCGGAAACAACCACAGGTTGAAACCTGTGGCACCAAGAAAAGGCCACGCATGACAAACATTCCGCCCCTTCTTTTTGGGCTTGCGCTGTTTTTCAGCGCCGCGCTCAATGCCGAGGCGCTGGAGGCGTTCACCCCCTCCGAAACGATGGACGGAGCCTTCATCGGAAAATATGTTGAACACTTCGCGGACCCCACAAAACAACTGACGCTGGCGGATGTCCGGTCAGAGGCGCACCGGTCGCAATTCGTACCGGTCAACCACGATACGCTGGATTTCGGCATGTCGGATGCCGCGCACTGGCTGCATCTGACGGTCAATAATCCCAACGGCCGGGAAATGAAATGGATCATGCAAGCGGAGCACCCCCCTCTCAGTCACATCGAAGTATATGAAATAAGCCATACCGGCCAAATACGATTTCACGAAGGGGGAAACCGAATCCCTTTCAACAGACGGGACATCGCCTATCGCAAAAACGCTTTCTCGATGTCCACCATACCGGGAACCAGCGAGATATATATAAAAGTCTGGGGGAAATTGAGGATAGTCGCAAACTGTTCGCTCACCGCGTGGGGGACAAATCATTTTCTGGCTAAAAACAACATAGAGACCCTCTTGCTTGGCCTCTACTTCGGCGCCCTGCTGGTGATGTGCCTGTATAACCTTTTTATCTATTTCTCGGTGCGTGACACCGTCTATTTAATATACGTCACATATATTCTACTTGCCGGTCTTACTTACTTCGGACTAAACGGTTTGGCATTTCAGTATTTATGGCCCTCGTCACCCTTTTTGGGAAACCATAGCTCAATGCTTTTTGGCATCTTTTCTTTTGGGCTGGCGGTATCTTTTAGCCGTTCCTTTCTGGATACAAAGGTGTTTACCCCCTCGCTAGATAAAATCCTGATGGCTATTGTACTTTTCTGTGCGTTTGATGGAATTCTATCTTTGTTCGAGGGAAAGAGCTTTACCTTTGCCGTCACCATAGGCTACCTTTCCACACTGATATTCCCCCCATTGCTCCTTTATGCAGGTATCCGCAGCCTGAAGGCGGGAAACCGTCAAGCCCGTTTTTATGTTGCGGCCTGGACAATGTATCTCACCGGAGTTCTGCTCTATTTCTTAAAAGATTTCGGCGTTCTCCCCTATTCGTTTATTACCGCTTATTCAATGCAGATCGGCACATTGGCCGATGTCATTTTGCTTTCCCTTGCGCTTGCCGACCGGATAAAGATACTCCGCGAGGAAAAAGAAGCGGCGGAAGCTCGAACAATAGATATTCTTGTAAAAAGCAAAGGGGAACTTGAAACGCAAGTGGCATTGAAAACCGAAGAGCACCGCAAAGCGCGGGAAGAGGCGGAAAATGCCACGCGCCTTAAAGACAAATTCGTATCGCTGGTGACGCACGACCTGAAATCGCCGCTGTCAAGCCTCACGCTAGGGCTGGAGACCCTGCATAACGGCGACGCCCTCTCTCCGGGCGACCGGTCTTTCGTCGGCAAGATGGCAACTCACAGCCGCGAACTGCTCAACTTGACCGAACGGCTGCTCGACCTCTCCCGCTTGCAAGCGGGCCGGATAATCCCCCAAAAGCGGTTTATCAATTGCCGCGGTTTCGCCAACGCGCAGATCGGACTTTACAAGACTATGGCCGCGCAAAAGGAAATCGCCATCGTTAACGATCTTCCCGATACGATGAAGGTGTATGCCGATCCCGATCTTTTCGGCGAGTGCGTGAAGAACGTGCTGTCGAACGCCGTCAAATTCTGCGATAAGGGCGACACGATAACCTTCTTTAATCCATCGGACATGCCATCCACCATCGCGGTGAAAGACAACGGCCCCGGCATCGCGCCGGAAAAAATGCCGTCGCTATTCGCGGCGGAAATGAAAATGCGCAGCCTCGGCACGGCGGGCGAAAAGGGAACGGGGATCGGCCTGCCCCACACAAAGGAGCTCATGGAAGCCCACGGTGGAACAATCACCGTTGAATCCGAACCCGGCAAGGGAAGCACGTTTTTCCTCGCCTTCCCCCCTTCGTTCAACGTGACGGTGCTGGTGGTGGACGACCAGGAAGTCGTCCGGGCCGCCATCAAGGAACATTGCGCCGGCATTTTCCCCGGCATACTGGAAGCGGGTAACGGCGCGGAGGCGCTGGAGATCATCCGCAACGTCGTCCCCCACCTTATAATCACCGACATCAACATGCCGGTGATGGACGGGCTGAAATTCATACAACAGGTGAGGAACGGCGGTTTGGCGCGCCGTGTGCCGATCATCGCCATGACCTCCGACGAATCGTGGCCCACGCCGAACGGCATGGACATCCGCTCGTACTGCCTCCACATCGGCGCGGACGATTTCGTCAACAAGCCGGTGGCGGCGAACGACCTGGCGCCGCGCGTTAACCGCCTGCTTCAGGGCGCGCGGTAACCGGCCCGCCGTTCCCGCCCTACTTCCAGAGTTCCTTCGCCAGCATCAGCGCGCCGATGACCAGAAAACCGCCGCCCGCGGCGATGTGCATCGCCTTCACCGGCAGATAGCGCGAGAGGAGGTCGCCCAAAACGACCGCCAGCGCGGAGGTGACGACGAGCGCCCCGGCGCTGCCGAGGAACACCGACATCTTCGACGGCGTGCCGGCCGAAAAAGCGAGCGTGGCGAGCTGCGTTTTATCCCCCAGTTCGGCCAAAAAGACCAGCCAGAAGGTGGTGAGAACGATCTTCATGTCCATCGGATACATCCCTTTCCGTTAAAAAAACCGGCGTTCGGCACACACGCCATTTGAGCTTACCAAACCGCCCGGTTTCAATATATACTTGGCTTAAAGCAAATGCCAACAGCAATGGAGAGCACCGGATGATACGAAGCATGACCGGCTTCGCGCGCGCGGAAGCGGCCGAAGGGACGAAAAAATGCACGGTGGAAATCCGCACGGTGAACCACCGCTTCCTCGAATTCAACATCCGGACGCCGGCCAAGGACTACGAACTGGAAAAGCGGATCAAAGACGCCTTCGGGGGAAAGGTCACGCGCGGCTATGTGGACGTGACCGTGACGGTGGGCAACGGCTCCGAAGTGAAAAAAAAACTCGTGCTGGACGAAGACATGGCCTTGCAGTTCATCGCCGCCGCGAAAATCCTCAAGGACAAGCACGGCGTGGCGGGCCAGCCGGACCTGGGCGCCATCCTTTCGCTGAAAGACATTTTCAAATGCGAAGAGGAGGCCGCCGACGTGGAAGGACGCTGGCGGCTGATAGCCGGCGCGCTGGCCAAGGCCATCGACGCGCTGGCGGCGATGCGCGCCGCCGAAGGGTCCACGCTTGAAAAAGACCTGCTGGACAAGCTGGCGCTGATAGAAACAAGCGCCGCGCGCGTGATGGAACTCCGCAAATCGCAGGAGGGGGAGATACTGGCCAGGCTGAAGGCCAAAATCGAGGAAATCGTCAAGGGGGCCGAGGCCGACCCGCAGCGGATACTCATCGAGGCGGCCATTGTGGCCGAACGCTCCGACATCTCCGAAGAGGCGATCCGCCTGGGCAGCCACATCGTCCAGATGCGCCAGCTCATCAAGGCGGGCGGGCCGGTGGGGCGCAAGGTGGAATTCATGCTCCAGGAGCTCAACCGCGAGGCGAACACCATGAGCGCCAAAAGCACCCTCATCGACATCAGCCGCGAAGTGGTGGAAATAAAAAGCAACATCGAAAAAATCCGCGAACAGGCGGCGAACATAGAATAAGGGAGCCATGGACAACAAGGGCGCGGTCAACGGACGGGGGATACTCTTCATCCTTTCCGCCCCTTCCGGCGCGGGAAAATCCACGCTGGCCAAGTGGGCGGCGGAAAACATCCCCGGCGTGCAACAATCGGTATCATGCACCACCCGCCCGAAACGCCCCGGCGAGATCGACGGCGTCCACTACCGGTTCACCAACGCGGCGCGCTTCAAGGAAATGATCGCCGAGGACAAATTCATAGAGTGGGCCGAGGTACACGGCAAATACTACGGCACCACATGGGACGCGGTGGACGAGGCGCAGGAACGGCGGACCGACCTGCTGCTGGTGATCGACGTGCAGGGCGCCGTCAAGCTGCGCGAACGGAAGCTGGACGGGGTGTTCATTTTCGTCATGCCCCCCAGCATTGAAGAGCTGCGCCGCCGCCTCCTCGAACGCGGCACCGAAACCGCCGAAACCGTGCAGGGCAGGCTGGACACGGCCTGGGCGGAGATTTCCGAAAGCTCGCACTACGACTATCTGGTCATCAACGACACGCTGGAAGACGCGCAAAATGAACTGGAATACATCATCCGCGCCGAGCGGTGCCGCATGAGCCGGCGGCGGCTGGAATTCGACGATTTCACCATGGGACAACCCCTCTAACATCCGGGAAGACACAATGAAAGCAAAGCTGATCGACGGGAAAGCCATCGCCCAATCCATCCGGGACGAAGTGAAGGCGGCGGTGGACGAAATCGTCGCGGCGGGGCGGCGCCCCCCCGCGCTCACGGTGGTGCTGGCGGGAAAAGACCCGGCATCGCAGGTATACGTGAACAGCAAGAAAAAAGCCTGCCACGCGCTCGGCTTCGCCAGCGCCGAACACCTGCTGGATGAAACCGTGAGCGAGGCCGCGCTGGTTGAGCTTATCAACATGCTTAACCACGATCCCGGCGTCGACGGCATACTGGTGCAGCTGCCGCTGCCGAAACATATCCGCGAACAGGTCATCCTGGAAAAAATAGACCCGATGAAAGACGTGGACGGGTTTCACCCGGTGAACGTGGGGCGGCTGGTGTCGAACACCCCCGGCCTGCGCCCCTGCACCCCCGCCGGCTGCATCGAGCTGCTCAAGCGGGCCGGCGTGGACCTCAACGGCGCCAAGGCGGTGGTTATCGGCCGCAGCAACATCGTGGGAAAGCCGGTGGCAACCCTGCTGCTGCATGAAAACTGCACCGTCACCATCTGCCACAGCCGCACCAGGCACCTGCATGACATCGTGAAAAGCGCCGACGTGATCATCGCCGCCATCGGCAAGCCGAACTTCGTCACCGCCGACATGGTGAAACCGGGCGCGGCGGTGATCGACGTCGGCATCAACCGCATGCCGGACAAAAAAATCGTGGGGGACGTCGATTTCGAAGGGGTCAAGAAAGTGGCCGGCTGCATCACGCCGGTTCCGGGCGGGGTCGGGCCGATGACCATCGCCATGCTGATGTACAATACGCTTCAGGCCTACCGGATGCGGACGGGGGCATAACCCCCCGCCGCCTCGCCCGGTGGAGCCTAGTCGGCGAAAATCCTGAACTCCGGCTTCTTGAAATCGATCGCCACGATGTCGCGCGGCCCGAAATCGATCTCCCGCGAAATGCTGTGGGAATATCCGCCAGCGGCCCCTTTTTCCCCCATTTCAACCGTCACGGCGTGACGCCCCGCTCCGACCATGTGCTGTTCCAGCACAAAAATGGAGGTGTCGTGCCGCCAACCGGAGGCTGGCACCTCTTTTTGCGTTAACACCTTGCCATCCACCGTGATCCGCAGCGCCAGCGGAAAGCGTTCCCGGCTGCCGCATTCGGCCTTGGCGTTTTGCATATGGCGGGGCCGGTCGCCCCGGCCGGCCAGATAGGTCTTTAATTCCTCATCGGCGCATGGGTGCAGCCGGGGAGTGGTGTACTTGAAAGAAACCGCCAACTGCGCCTTATCATCGGAAAAGAAGCTGTACGCGGGCCGCGAAGTGATAAACCCCACAAATGCCGCAACAACGGCAAGAACAACCCACCCGCCGGGCGGTATCAGCGTTTTCATTCTTCAATCTCCCCATTTCGTGGTGTGCCACTCTCATCCGGCATCAGCCACGGGAACGTCGCCATCACCCCAAACATTGCGGCAACGCCGGTCCAAAGCCATGCCGGGGCAATGGCGTATGCGTTGGCAAGGGGAAACACCGCCAGATAAAACCAGTCGATATTCACCGTGCCGGTGAGGTGCCGCAGGTCGGCGGGGGCGCCGCTGAGCGCCGGGACAAAAACCGACAGCAGCAGCAACGCGATGGTTACCGCCCATGCAAGCGGGGCGTACGGCCAAACGCGCGGCCGGGACTGCCGCAAATTATGCACCCATAGAATGATTATCAGGCCGCAGGGAATGACAAGGTGGAGGTACGAAAGCAGGAAAAAGAAGAGCTGGTTCATCGACCCGCCGGGGACGAAGTTGCGCCCAAACGGCTCCACCGCCAGCGGCAACACGTCGAACCATTTGGCGAACTCGAGGGCCGCCATCAACCCCCGGTCGTCCCAGACCATCACATAGCCGGTGGCTCCCTCGAACCAGATGAGCGGCAAAACCACCAACCCGGTTATCCACGCCAGCCAGCGGTAACGCCGCACACGGCCGGAGAAAAAAACGTGGTACATATGCGCGGCGGTAACCAGCATCAACCCTCCCGACGCGTAGCGGTGCAGCGAACGGATAATGCCGCCGAGCCACCGCTGCCCCTCGGTTATTTCCCGCACCGTGCGATAGGCTCCGGCCGGGGTCATTTCGTAAAAAAGGTACAGATACGCGCCGGTGATCACCAACATCCAGAAGAAAAACCAGAGAAGCCCGCCCAACTGGTGCATCGGATTGTACGGGTGGTCGAAAAGCCGGTCGAATAACCGCCCGGCCGACCGCAACAGCATGTGGCCGGGACGGAGGATGGCCGGTAATTGGTAAGGGTCCGCGGAAGCGCGGATTTCGCGTTCGAGAGGTTCCTGGGTTGCCATGATTTTAGTGCCTCGATTGACGGGTGAGATAAAAAATGAAATAGGCGGCGGTGGCGAGAGCCAACGCCGATTGAATGGCGGTCACAATGAGAAAAAGGACATTCGGACGGTAGGCGTCCTTGGCCGGATCATAGGTGGAACAGTAGAGCATCAGCTTGTCGAACATTATCGAGATCGTCCCGCCGAGCGTCCGGCCCTCCGCCACCGCGGCCACGGCCCCCGTCACGGCGGCTGCATCGAACGTGGTTCCGTAAAAGTGCCGCTCGACCTTTCCCGTGGGGCCGATCAACGTAAGCCGGTTCATATGTTCCGGGGCGGAGCTGCCCTTTTGGTAATCAAATCCAACGTCGTCCGCCAGTTGCGCCAGCACGGATGGGCTGAGCGCCACGAAGCGCCACTGCGCGCCCGGCACGGCGAAATCCGCGGCGTATTCGCTCCGCCGCTTGGCCGTGTCGATCTCCGGCGTCAACGTCACGAAAAGCGTCGCGGTCTTATCCCGCAGGGCGGGCGGAAGCTTGGTCAAAATGTCTTGCACCGAATGGGCGATCAGGGGACAGGCTTCGGGACAATCGGCGAAAAAAAAGGTTAACAGCACCGATTTGCCGCGGAACCCATAGAGCGGGATGGGGAATCCCCGCTCGTCAATCAGCGGATAGTTTTTGAGAATGCGGCCAATGGCGCGCTCGGAGCGGTCCACCGCGGCCGGAGCGGCGAATGCCGGCGGGGATATAACCCCCGCCAGCAACACCGCGAAAAAAAGGGGGGGGAACAGCGCGGCAAAAGGAACTTGCCGATGGCCCTCCGCCCCCCGCGGTTGTGCGAAATCGCTCAACCGACATTCCAAACGCCAATAAGTTCTTTCCAGTTCAGGACGTAGAAAGCGACGAGACACGCGAAGAAGAAATAGATCAACGCGTTCGTGCCTAACGGCCTGTGCTCTTCTTTAACACTCATGCTTCACCTCAACGATTGATCTTTTTGCCGATCGCCACCGTGGCGACCGCAACCAGAATGTACATGCCGCCGCCAACAATGGCCAACAACCCGCCAACCGCCATGACCGCCAAGGCCAAGTCAGCCGTCGGACCATACGCGACCGGGAACGGCGCTTCCGCTCCGGTGATATCCCAAATGCGGCGCGGAATGCCGAACCCGCCCACGAACATCATCGCGGTCGAGAAGACAAACATGCCGATGCCGAATACGTACGGCTGCAGCTTCGCTATGCCCGGGAACATCACTTCGCGGCGGAAAATCAGCGGCAACACATAGTAGGTGATGCCCATGAACGCCATCGTGGTGCCGATGACCACCGTGGCATGGAAATGCCCCGGTACCCGCAACGTGTTGTGAACGATGATGTTGAGCTGCTCGGTGCCGTATATGACGCCGGTGATGCCGCCCAGGAAGCCGAATCCGACCACCGAGAAGACCATCGACGAGAAGCCGGGATCGCCCCACGGCGCCCGCTTGAGCCACTCGAACAATCCTTTGGTGTAGCCTTTCTTGCGCTGCGCCACTTCGACGGCGGCCGGAACGGAGAAGGCGTGCATCATGCTGGCCAAAACGGCGAGGTGCATGAAGTAGCCGGTGTTCCATTCCTTGTGCGCGGTGGAAATGCCCGGATCGACCAGCAGATGGTGTTCGCTGGCGATACAGATGAACAGGACGTAAAGCGTGAACGCGGAGCGCGAGAACTTTTCACTGACCGGCACGGAGCCGACGGTGAGCGTGCCGAGCAGGTACCAGCAGGAGATCATCGCGGCCACGTTGATCTGTTGCGTGGAGTGCCCGAAACCCCAGAAGAGGACGCGGTAGACTTCCGGATCCATCATCGGGATAATTCCCAAGGCCCAGAGCCAGGTGGGAATGAAGACGATCGCCCCATGCGCGAGGGTAAGCAGCGCGATGATGGCGGCGGCTATGGCGCCGAACGTCACCAGCGGAACCGACCCGACATAGGTCTTTTCCGCGCGCGCGGCCCCCAGGGTCGCGAAAAACACGCAAACGCCGAGGATGGCCCCCACGGCAAACAGGATGATGCCGAAGTAGTACATATGATGCGCCTGCAACGGCACATAGGAGGTGAACATAACGTCGGCCTTCCCCAACAGTATCGTCACCGCCGTGATGGCGGCGCCGATCACCATGAGGCCGTACTGGCCCCAGGCGAGATACGGCACTGAAAGCCGCGTGTTGAGCAAAATGGCCGAGGCGAAATAGAGCACCGCCATTTCAAAGAAAACGATCCACGCGACCAGCATGGCGATGCCGTGCAGCGTGAGAAGACGGTAAAAGAAATCGGCCGGCAGCAGATGCACCGCCTGCCAGCGCGTGAGAAGTAACAATAACGCCAACAGCCCGCCGACCAGCAAAAATACTATGCTGGTAACGGCATTGAACATAACCAGCGTTTCCGCGTTACGTTCAACTTTGAGGCCGGTGACAGGACAAGTCCTGAATACAGCTTCCATACAGCCCCCCCTTAATCCACGTAAATGCGGCCGACCATCGTATGGTGGCCGATTCCGCAAAATTCGTTACAGACGATGTTAAAAACCCCTGATGTGGTCGGGGTGACTTTCAGCACGTAGTCGTACCCCGGCACCGCCTCGAAATTCATATTGATCGGCTGCACCGAGAATCCGTGCAAAACGTCGATAGACGAAAGGTGGATGCGGTAGGCCGCCCCCTTCTTCAGTTTCAGAACGGGGGACCATTTGAACTGTTGACCGCGCACGAAGATGTCGCCCGCCGGCGGAGCCACGACATCGATGCCACCCTCCTGCTTGATTGCGCCCGACTCGTCCTTCTCTCCAAATTCCTGGATGAAACGGTCGGTGGCGGCATCAAATGTTTCGGGCTTGATTTTGTAATACTCGGATGACGGGTTCTGTTTCTGCGTCACATGCCACCAAGGCATGGCCAGCGTCAAAACAATGCTGGTGGTGAGAGCGATGGCGAGCCAGACTTTTTCATCTTTGTCCAGCGGATCACGCCACCAATGCTTCTCGGGAATAAAAATGCTCATCGATTATCCTCCCCTCTAACTTTATTGCGGATCATTGCGCCGCTGGCGGCGTTACTACCGGCGCGACCGCCGGCGCCGCAACCTGCGCGGCAGATGATGTTAATCCTTCAAGCGGCGATATCCCCACCGAAGCGAGTTCTATCACACCCCACGTGGTATAGGAGATAAACAAAATCGCGGCGGCAAGAAAAAACAGAAGCCACCAATCGTCCATGAAGACCTGCCAGTAAGAAACGTGATCGTTCGGATCCGAACCTTGAGACTTTTCGTTAGCCATTGTGCAATCACCCCTTTCTGCCCATTTTGGGCGCACAAAAACCTCTACCCTTTATTCGGGCAATTCTAAAACGGAAATAAAAAATGAACTATGACTTTTATCCATCTATATTTTAAATGTCTTGGTATATAATGAACGACTCATAAATTTAATGTATTGATTTTACAGCCTGTGCATATCAAATAAACTTCAACATCGCATGTTTCGTGCAATTCAAATGTTAAACAACTGTCCATTACGAACAACCCCGCCCTGCATAGATCACACAAGCCGAGCATGGGAAAAGCCCTCTTACATACTACTTTAATGGTATGGCGGGGCAACCCCCTCCCTACCCCTTTTTGAGGAACTCGATCATCGCCATAACCTGTCGGCCGGCATCGGCGGGCGTGACTTCTTCCATGCATTCGTGCTTCCGTTTGCAGGCGCGGGAAAAGCAGGGCATACAGTTACGTTTCGCCCGCAAAATATCAATCGGACCACGGCTGACGGGGCCGGTCTTTTGGGGTGAAGTCGGCCCGAAAATCGCCACTATCGGGCGGTTGAACGCGGCGGCGATATGCATGGGGCCGCTATCCACCGTCACCATCAAAGCGCAACGGGCCAACAGCGCCGATGATTCCACGAGGCCCAATCCGCCAGCCAGGTTGTACAGCCCATCCCGGCCATCGATAATCTGATTAATGAGCGGGACGTCCGCCTCCGATCCGGTGAAAACCACCGGCAGGCCGCTCGTGGCGCGAACATCCCCCGCCAGGGCATGCCAGTGGGCGGCGGGCCACATCTTGGTCTTCCACCGCGCTCCCACGTGAAACACCACAAAGGATCCGCGGATACCCAGCCCTTCCAGCAGGGCATCCACCTGCGCGGCGGATTGCGCGGGAATATCGAAGGTGAAATCCGGAAGGGGGGGGGGCGCGATGGCGAACAGCGACAAGGCGCGAAACAGCACAGCCACCGCGTGGGGTTGCCCGCCAGGTTCCACCTTGTGGCTGTAAAGCCAGCGGCTTCCCTCCCGCGCGTTGGAAAACCCCGCGCGGACTTTCGCGCCGGAGAGCGCGGTGACCAGCCCGCTGCGGAGCAACCCCTGCAGGTCGATGCAGATATCGTACTGCTCACGCCGAACCCAACTCATGAGCGTGGCGATTTCCCCCCATGTGCGCGGGCGGTGCCACTCCTTCCCCCACGCCGCGCGGCGGAAATGCCAAACCCGGCGGACGCCGCGGACGTTTTTCACCAGGCCGGCAAAGGCGTCGTTCACCATCCAATCCACGTGGGCATCCGGCATCGCCTCTTTGAGCCGGTTTACGAACGCGATGCCATGCACCACATCGCCGATCGAGCTGAGCTTGACGATCAGGATTTTCATTTCCGGCCTTCCGTTCTCCGCAGTTTCAGTTCCGCATCGCCCTTGAGCCAGGGATCAATGCCGCGGAACGCAAGCGCTTTTCTGAAAAACGCCGCGGCGGCGGGGCGGTCGCCCGCTTTTTCCCGCAGCGAGCCACGCACATAATATAACAGCGGCTCCCATAGTTCGCGCACCGCGGCGTCCACCTCCGGCAACCGCTCGGATAGATGGATAACCGCCGCCTCTTCTTTCGCGGCATCCCCCAAACCATGGTATGCGTAAAAGCGGTCCAACTCCGCCGCCATGGTGCCCGGCGACGCCCGTTCAAGGGCGACGGCCCATTCCAGCGCTTTATGCGGATTGCTTTCATGTATCGCGTAGGTGCGCGCCAGGAAATCGGCCGCTTCCACGCGGGAAAGCAGCGCGGCATCATACGCCTTTTCGGCAAGCGCCAGCCCTTCCTCCTTCGTGCCGCTTAAGCCAAGCAACCCCACCAGCCACCGCAGCGGCGCGGGAAGCTTCCCCACATGGTACTTGTATATCGCCGGGCCGATCATCGCATCCCCCTGGTTGGGATAGAGGGCATACAGATGGTCGAACAGGGCCGCGCTTTTTTTCCCGTGGGTCATGGCGTCAAAATAATCGCCGCCGTATGCGTACATCCTGGCAAGGAACGCGTGCGCCCCCGCTTTGTAAAAGAGCGCCTCGAAATCGTCCGGCTTTTTTGCCAATACCGCATCGCACAGGACAATCACCCTCCCAAGCCCATCCTCCAGCGCCGCCGCGTCACGTGTTTGCTTCTTGGGAGGCGTGGTGATGCTGTAAAACGACGCCATGATGCGCCATCTGGCATCCGATTCGGTCATCCCCCAACCGACGGCGGCCACATAAAAGCGTCCCGCCGGAGAAGCGGGATATGTGGTGGCAAGCTGGCTGAAAACCCCTTTCGCATCCGTGAACCGGAGGCGGTAGGAGTAATCCAGCCCCCGCAGAATTTCATCCTGGCCGGTAAATAGCGCCTCGTTGGCAAAAGCCGGGCAAGCCACGGTGGCCAACCAGAACAGGGCAAAAAATACAACGCGCGGCATCGGCTACCGATGCTCCATGCGGCGCGCCAGCTTTGCCACCAGTTCCCTCGGCGTTATCCGATGCTTGGCGATACAGGTGCCGTTATGGAAAAGAAGCGGGATGTCCAGCCCATATTCGTCCCGCAACCGCGGATCGGCGGTCACATCCACATAGGTGACGGAAAGCGGGATTTCCCGCGACGCTTCACGGGCCGCCACCGCCATCTCCTCGCAGAGAGGGCAATCCTCCCTGGAATAAAGAAGTAATTCCACCGGTTCATGCATCTTCCCATCCCCTTTCAACGGGACACAGTTTACCACTTTCCCGTGGCTCCCCTATTTATAAGACATGACAATTTTTGTCATGTTGGACAACTTTTAGGCCGGTTCAGGCTCTATTAGCTCATCGCGTCGCCCCCAGCATGGCAGGTATATTTATTCCTTATTAAATTGATTTTTATGGTAATATACCGCAAATGGTGTGGGTGATTACCAAAACTTTGCATCTTGGTCTAAAACCTGCACCATAAAATAGGCAAGTGTTTAAAGGCGTATGAACGCGCCAGAGGCAATTAACTTTTTAGGAGGCAAATTACATGTTCAAGAAGATAATGAAGGGCGAAAAGGGCTTTACGCTCATCGAACTGCTGGTCGTCGTGGCGATCATCGGTATCCTCGTCGCGATAGCAATCCCGCAATTCGCCAACTACAAGAAGCAGGCGAATGACAGCGCGGCCGAATCCGACGTGCGCAACATGGCTCTGTCCGAAGAGTCGTACTACGCAACCAACAACGCGTATACGGACACCTTGGCCTCGCTTAACGGCGTTGGCTTCAAATCGACCAAAAATGTTACCACCGTCCCGACACTTACCACCAATGGCTTCGTTATTACCGCTTTCCACCCGCAAGGCACCAAGACTTTCACTTGGGACTCCACCGCTGGCGGTATGCAGTAAGTTGCTAACCGTTTAGTCTTTTTCAAAGGCATGGGGCTTCGGCCCCATGCCTTTTTTTGTTTGGTGGGTACCCAATTCATTGGGTACATTATGCCGCAAGGCATGACTCCCTCTCTTGGCGCTCCGCGCCAACGTACACATTAAAATGTGTACCCACCCCGAAAGAGGCTCTGTTATCATGACCCCATGTCCGATTCTGGAAGACTTCATCTTATGAACAATCCCCGCGCGCGCCGTATCATCTTCTTCGTTCTACTTCTTGCCGCCGTTCTGCTGACATTCCGCCCCGGCATTGACATGGAAATGACCCCTGATATGCGCATGGTCACCTACAACAACCCCCTGATAATCGCGTCCGATGGAATCCTGCGGGTATTTCAGGGAGACTTCTGCGAGGGATGCCGCGTGGACGATGCGCGGTTTGAAATGCGGCCCGGTTTCTACCGGCCGCTGGTCAGCGCCCTTTTCTGGCTGGAATACCGCTTCGCCGGAACCAACGACGCGATATACAACTTCGACCAAATACTGTTTCACTGGGCTTGTGCGCTAATGGTCTTTTTCCTCGCCGCGCGGT
>JACRGQ010000017.1 GCA_016217735.1 Nitrospinota bacterium | reverse complement strand
CTTCAAGGGGACAATCGGCCCAACGGGCCGACCTGCTTGGCGCGGCGCGCCAATGTGCGACAGGAGTATCTACTAAAGCCGGGAAAAGAGTATAGTACGGGGATGTTCGCGGGAAAGACGTACCGGCAGATACTCAAGGAACTCTACGGGATGCAACGGTTCGGCATCCGCCCGGCGCTGGCCCCCGCCAAACGGCTTTTGCGCGCGCTGGGGAACCCGCACAAAAAGTTCCCCTGTTTCCACGTGGCCGGCACCAACGGCAAAGGCTCCACCACCGCGATGATCGCCGCGCCGCTCACGGCGGCGGGGTATAAAACCGGCGCGTATTACAGCCCGCACGTGAGCGATTTCCGGGAACGCTTTCTTATTGACGGCGCGTTCGTCCCGCAAAAAGAGATTTTTGAAACATTGCGGTGGATGGGCCGCGCGTATGAAGCGGCGCTGAAACGGGAAGACGCGCCGCGATACCTCACCTTCTTCGAGTGGAGCACCGCGCTGGCTTTTTGCCTTTTCGCCCGCGCCGGGGTGGACGTGGCGGTGCTGGAAACGGGGATGGGGGGGCGCTTCGACGCGACCAACGCGGTAACGCCCGATGTGTCGGTCATCACCAACGTATCGCTGGAGCATACCGCGATATTGGGAAACAGCGTGGCGGAGATAGCGGCGGAAAAGGCGGGGATAATCAAGCCGCGCCGCCCCCTCGTCTGCGGCTGCACGGATGCGGCGGCGAACAGGGTTATCGCCGCGGCGGCGCGTTCAAAAAAATCACCCGCGCTGTTCATCGGGCGGGATTTCACGGTATCGCATCGCGGCCTGTTCACCGCCGCCGACGGCACGCGGCTGCGCCTCGCCCCCGCGATGCGGGGAAAATTCCAGCTTGCCAACGCGGCGCTGGCCGCCCAGTCGCTGTTGACCCAAAGGCATTTTGCCGTGCGGCCGAAACAAATAGAAAGCGGTGTGGCGGCGGCCCGCCTGCCGGGACGTTTCGAGGCGGCGTGGCGCGGCGAAAAAACCATTATCCACGACGTGGCGCACAACCCCGCCGCAATGAAGGAATTGGTAAAAAACCTGCGCGGCGCCGGCGTTACAAAATGCGATTTCCTGCTCGGCATCCTGGACGACAAGGACTTTTCCGCCATGCTGAAAATACTCAAGCCGCTCGCGGATACAATTTACTGCATAAAGCCGGACGCGAAACGGGGGCTGGACGCCGGACTGCTGGCGGACGCCGCGCGCGCGATGGGAATAAAGGCGGTTGCCGCCGCGCCGCGCCGGTTGCCGCGCATCCTCTGCGTTACCGGCAGTTTCACCACGGTGGAGGCGGGAAAAAAGCTGTTTGGGCGGTAGGGTGGGCTTAAGAAGCGCGGGAATTGGTACAACAGGATTCATCCTGTTGTTGGCCCGCGAGGGCCAAGAAAATCTTGCCGCTAACGCGGCAACCACAGGTTAAAACCTGTGGTACCAAGGGAAGGTGCGACCCGCCGGGGAAATCAGTAATCCAGCGAGATCAGGCGGTGGGAAAGCGTAAGCGGAATGAGGATTTCGCGGTTTTTGCGGTCGACGAAAAGTGAGCCGGGGGTGTTGAGCTTTTCCCCTAAAATCCGTTTCTGCCCCTGCCCCAGATTATCCATCTGCATCACCCTGCCGTGCGTGAAGCTGACCACGTAGATATGCCCCTCGTCGTCGATATCCATCCCGACCAGGTTGCGGGAACCCACATTGATGAACTTCGGATCCACCTTCCCCGCCATATCGATGGCGCCAACATGGCCGGATGCGAGCGTGACTAAAAATTTGTCCAGCTTCGGGCTGTAGGCGATGGCGCTGGGGGAATCGAGATCCTTGCCGGAGGCGAAAACCGACACCTCATAATTCCTGGCCGGATCGAGGATAAATATCCTCGATCCGATGGTATCGCAGACGTAGATGCGCCCCTTGGGGCCGCGGGCCATATCGGCCAGGTATTGCGCCCCGTGCGCGGCGAGGTCGACCGACGCCACAAACGCGCCGCTGTTTTTATCCGCCACCACCACATGGTCGATGTCGGAAATATAAAGAAGGTCGCCGTCTATCAGCAGCCCTTTGGGGGCGTGGAGCGTGATGCCGCCTTTCTTCCCCTGGATGAATTTGAGCTCCGCCAGCGCGCCGTCCGGATTAAGCCGGGTGATAAAGCCGCGGTTCCCCTTGGAAAGTTGGCGGCCGTTGAGGTTGGCGATGTAGTAGTACCCCGTCGCTTCGTCAACGATGAAGCCGCGGGGAAAGGCGAGACCTTTAACCTGGAAGCCGCCGTGGGCGGCCTCCCGCGCCTCCGCGCCGTGGACGGGAGCCGCGATGAACGTGATGAGCGCGAGGAGAAGGGCCGTCAGCGCCCTCACTCCCATATGCCGAAATAGCCAACGCGGGTATCGGCGATACGCGGATCCGCCGCTTCCGCCCCTTCGTCCGCCGCGCACGCCGCAAGCACGAAGCCCCGCGATCTGATTTCCATTTCCAGGGCGTTCAGTTCCGTTATAGCGGACTCCCGGCGCGGATTGTTGAGCGCCGTTCCGCGCCTCCGTTCCCTTGTCAAATTCTTGAGGGCCGTATCCATGTCCATACCGCATCTTCTTTACATATCGTTAATCGAGGGCAAGTTCAATCTTTTTTCCATCGGCCGCGGCAAGCGCGACGCGCGATTGGCCGATGGCGCCCACCCGATAGCCGCGCAAACTCTCCCCGATGTTAAGCAGGGCGCTTTCGCCGCCGCGCACGCGCAGCAACACGGTCCGTTTATCCGGGTCGTCATGGTACACGATGCCATCGAGCAGAAATACCGGCGCGGGGGCCGCCTGCGCGCCATGGCGGACAGGCGGCTCGGTCCCGCGCGGTTCAATTCGATTATGGGTGGCGGATAAAATGGGGCCGGCCGTTTTTCGGGGAGAAACCTCTCCCGCAACTCCCCGCGGTCCGGCCCCTTGCTTCTCCTTGGGATTGGCGGCGGCGCCATGCAACTCCTCGTGCGCGGATGGTTGACTGCCATTCCGCGCCTCCTCTCCGCCTTGGCGCGCCACGTCCCCGGATTCAATGGCGGTGGACACAATTACCGCCGGTTCATTCCTTGTCATGGCTTCCGCGGCAAGCGGATGCAAGGGATTGCGCCCCGCCATGCCCGCCGCGAAACAGAAGCCCCCGGTAAAGGCCAAAAGCCCTCCGGCGGCCAAAAACCCTAGATAATGGCCATGGAAAAACCCCGCGGGATCCATCGCCGTATTTTCCAGCGCCCGCCGGCCGGCATCCGCGGCCCGCCGTAATGGGGGCCGTTCCCGCTCCACCTTGCGCAAAGCATCAAGAATAATGCTCACCGGCGCTCCCTATCCACCGTCACGAAAGCGAGATGTGCGGGGTTTTATATTCGGGCAGCAGGCCGTAGATCAGCATCTTGGTGGTATCCCCCACCTGCCCGTCCGCCGGCAACCGGTTGTCGGTCTGGAAAATCAGCACCGAGCGCTCGGTCTTGGGGCCATAGCCGCCGGTGATGCCATTCGCGTCGGCGATATAGCCGAGGCGGCTGAGGCTTTGCTGCAGCCAAACGACCGCGCCGCCCTTGTTGCCGCGCTTAAGCATCTCCGGCAGTTGTTCGTGGTCTTTCCAGAAGATGTGAACCTTGCCGGTCCAGTGTTTTTCCATCCACTCCCGGGTGGCGTAGGCGCCGCCCGGTGTTTGGCTGTAGTACTCGTCGCCCATGATTATCACCAACGGCATGAGGCCGGTGTTTTTGCCGTCGCTCACTTCCAGCACGGCCGGATAATTTATGGCGCGCAACTGCGTCAGGTCCATATGGGCGGTGAAACATTTAAGGCCGCGCTTTTTGGCAAGCCGCGGATAGTCGAGTTCTTTCTCGCCGATGGAAAGGGGTTCCTGCTCTTCCCAGCGGGCCAGCACACGCTCGGCGGCGGCGGCGCGGGCGGCGTCCCCCGTGAATTCGTCAATTTTATCCAGAACCCTCGCGGTGGAGGACGGCAGCGTGGCCGGCGCCAGCGGAGCCACCGGCGCACCGGCGGCAACGGTTTGCGGCGCGGACGGTTGAACGGCGTTTCGCGCCTCCTTGCCTGATTTCGCCTCGGCGGTGAACACCCCCGAAAAGGCGCCGGAGGCGGTCAACGCGGCAATGGCCCCCATTGCCAGCCCGGCGGCCAGCGCCGAAGTGAGCTTCGTCACCCATCCGTGCCGCGCCGGTTTGCCGCCCAATTCGGCGGTGCATTTGCGCAGAATGCCGGCGGTAACCTGCTTGTGTCCGCCCGCATAGGCGGCCAGCAGGGCACGGTCGCACACCACGTTGATCAGGCGGGGGACTCCTTTGGAGAACCGGTAAATCTCCTTGAACGCCCCCCGGTTGAACATCTCCGGACGCGCGGCGCCGGCGGTGCGGAGGCGGTGATTCACATACCGCGCCGTTTCTTCGTAATCGAGCGGGAAGAGCCGGCTCCAGACGCTTATCCGCTGCTTGAGCTGGCGGAGCGATTCGTTTTCCAGCATGAGCGCCAGTTCCGGCTGCCCCACCAGGATGATCTGCAACAGTTTTTCGGTGTCCGTCTCAAGGTTCGAGAGGAGGCGCACCTGCTCCAGCACCGAAGGAGAAAGGTTTTGCGCCTCGTCCACCACCAAAATTACCTGGCCGCCGGCTTTCCGCCGTTCCAGCAGATACGCGAAAAGAACGTCCTGCAGCGCTTTTTTGCTTGCCAAACGGTATTCGATGCCAAGCTCTTTATTGAAGCTCTTAAGCAGTTCGATGTCGTCAAGATTCGGGTTGAAGATGAAAGCCACGCTGCATGTTTCGGGAAGTTGTCCCAAAAACGAGCGGCAGATGGTGGTTTTTCCGGTTCCCACCTCGCCGACAAGCGCCATAAAGCCGACATGCTCCTTGACGCTGTAAAGAAGCTGCGCGTAACTCTCCTTGTGGCACGCCCCCAAATAAAGAAATTTGGGGTCGGGCGTCAGGTTGAACGGTTTCTCATTCAGCCCAAAATATCTTGTGTACATATAGCTTGTTTCCCCTATTTGAAACAGTGAACGAGCAAATGATGTGCCAAGTTAAGAAGCCGCATACATCTCGTTGTTTTAACGGCGCAAATACATTATTATTTTTGCCGCGCCGCGGCATTGCCCCCGTTTTTCGTTGGCATCCGCGGCCCCCTCCCCCATTTTTTGTTTGAGTGGAAACTGATCGCTGGGACGCCGGAGGCTTCCCCGCTTGTGGCTGGGTTTCTCCCCTCCTTTTGGGCTATAATCGAAAAATGGCTGAAGAAAAAATCAAATTTGAAAAAGCGCTCGAACGGCTCGAACAGATTGTGGAAGAGTTGGAAGGGGGTAACCTTGAACTGGAAAAATCGCTCAAGGTGTTCGAGGAAGGGATAAAAATGGCCCGCGTATGCCACACGCATCTCGAGCAGGCCGAAAAGAAAATCGAAAAGCTGGTGAAGGATCAAAAGGGGAACCTGACAACCGAACCGCTGGACGAAGGCAAACCGGAGGAAGCGGACCAGGATGAACTCCCATTTTGAAGCGCTCCGCGCCGAAACCGAACGCGAACTGAAACGGGTTTTCGACGCGCGGCGCGGCGGCGTGCCGGCGCGGCTGATGGAATCGATGGAGTACTCCGTCAACGCCGGCGGCAAACGGCTGCGGCCCGTGCTCTGCCTCGCCGCATGCGAGGCGGCCGGCGGGAACCGCGCGGCGGCGCTGCCCACCGCGGCCGCGTTCGAGATCATCCACACCTACACGCTGATACACGACGACCTGCCCGCGATGGATAACGACGCGCTGCGCCGCGGCATGCCGACGAACCACATCAAGTTCGGCGAGGCCACCGCCATCCTCGCCGGCGACGGACTGCTGACGCTCGCCTTCGAGCTGACGGCGGAGCAGCCGCACGGGACGAAGCTGGATCCCGCCGTGATGGTGCGGGTGGCCCGCACGGTGGCCAAAGCGGTCGGCGCCGAGGGTACCGTCGGCGGCCAGCAGGCCGATATGGAAAACGAGAATAAGGACGCCGATTTGAAAACGCTGGAATACATCCACCGCCACAAGACCGGCACGATGATAGCCGCCGCGGCGGAAACCGGCGCGCTGCTGGGCGGGGCGGACGATGCCACCGCCGCCGCCATGCTGGCTTACGGCAAAAAAATCGGCCACGCCTTCCAGGTGTTTGACGACATCCTCGACGTGGTGGGAAACGCCAAAGAGATGGGCAAGAACGTCGGCGGCGACGAAAAAAAGAAGAAGACCACCTATCCCAAGCTGATGGGCTTGGAGGAATCGAAAAAATACGGGTTCAGGCTGATCGACGAGGCGGTGACGGCGCTGGCCCCGGTGAAGGGGGATACCCGATTCCTCAAAGAACTGGCCGTGTATATCGGCGCGAGGACAAAATGAACATGCGGATACTGCCGAACCTGAAAAACCCCGCCGAGCTTAAAAAACTTTCGGAAGCGGAGCTCGCCGAACTGGCCGCCGAGGTCCGCCAAAAAATCATCGAGACGGTGGCCGCCACCGGCGGGCATCTTTCGCCGAACCTGGGGGTGGTGGAGCTGACCATCGCGCTCAACCGGGTATTTGATTTCGCTAACGACAAAATAGTCTGGGACGTGGGGCACCAGTGCTACACGCACAAGCTGCTCACCGGCCGGTTCGACAAATTTCACACGTTGCGGCAGGAGGGGGGCATCTCCGGCTTCCCGCGCCGCGCGGAAAGCCCGGTGTACGACCATTTCGACACCGGCCACGCCGGCACCTCCATATCGGCGGCGCTGGGCCTTGCCACCGCGCGCGACCTCAGCGGCCAAAAGCACGACGTGCTGGCGGTGATCGGCGACGGCAGCATGACCAGCGGCCTCTCCTTCGAGGGGCTGAACAACGCCGGCGCGCACAAAACCAACCTCATCGTCATTCTGAACGACAACGAGATGTCGATATCGCCCAACGTGGGGGCGCTCTCCAAGCACCTCAACCGCATCATCAGCGGCGAGATATACAACCGCATGGTGAAAGACGTCGACGGCCTGCTGGAAAAAATCCCGCGCGTGGGGCACACGGTGCAGCTGCTGGCCCACTCGGTGGAGGAGGGGCTGAAATCGATGGTGAAAAACGTGCTGGCCCCCGGCCGCCTGTTTGAAGACCTCGGGTTCAAATACTTCGGGCCGATAGACGGGCACAACCTGCCGTTCCTCATCGAGACGTTGGAAAGCGTGAAAAAGCTGGAGGGACCGCGGCTCATCCACGTGGTGACCCGCAAGGGGAAAGGGTATGTTCCCGCCGAGGAAAAATCGGGGCCGTTCCACGGCACCTCGCCGTTCGTCGTCGCCACCGGCAAAAAAACCGCCCCTCCCGCGCTCACCTACACCGCCGTCTTCGGCAAAACGATGGTGGAACTGGGCGGCATGATGCCGAAGCTGGTCGGCATCACCGCCGCGATGCCGGACGGCACCGGCATGGTGGAATTCATGCAAAAATTCCCCGAACGCTCCTTCGACGTGGGTATCGCGGAACAGCACGCCGTCACCTTCGCCGGCGCGCTGGCCGCCGAAGGATACCGGCCCGTCGTCGCCATCTATTCCACCTTCATGCAGCGCGCCTACGACCAGGTGATACACGATGTCTGCAACATGAACCTGCCGGTCGTCTTCGCGCTGGACCGCGGCGGCATCGTGGGGGACGACGGCACCACCCATCAGGGGGCATTCGACCTCTCCTTCATGCGGATCGTGCCGAACATGGTGGTGATGGCCCCGAAAGACGAAAACGAGCTGCGCCACATGCTTTTCACCGCCGTGAACCACAACGGCCCGGTGGCGCTGCGCTATCCGCGCGGCAACGCGCTGGGCGTGCCGCTGGATCAGGGGTACAACGAAATAGGCATCGGCAAGGCCGAACTGCTGCGCGAAGGAAACGACCTGCTCATCTGCGCCATCGGCAACATGGTGCATGAAGCGGTGGAGGCGGCCAACATGCTCGCCAAAGACGGCGTTTCGGTGGCGGTGATAAACGCCCGCTATGCCAAGCCGATTGATACCGCGCTCATCGGCGCGTGGGCCAAACGTTGCGGCCACATTATCACGGTGGAGGAAAACGCGCTGGCGGGCGGCTTTGGCGGCGCGGTGTTCGAGGAACTGCGCAAGGAAGGGCTTGGCAACATCATCGGCGCGGCGATGGGCATCCCGGACCGCTTCGTCGAGCAAAGCACGCAGGAGAGCGCCCGCAGCCGCTTCGGGCTGGACGCCAAAGGCATCGCCCAAAAAGCACTCGAACTGTTCAAGGCGCCCAACGACCTCGAAAAGTTCATCTTCAAAAAGGAATCCGAAATCCGCCGCCCCTGACGGCGCCCCTCCCTTATACCAATCGGATGCCATAGATATGATAATGATGCCGGTTTCCATTTGCCTCCCCTCCTTTTCAAGGAGGGGATACAGGGGAGGTTTTTTAAAACCCCTCCTGCTCCTCCCCTTTAAAAGGGGAGGAATTCTTTTTCCCGGAATTACTCCATGTTGACATCCGATCGGCATTAAAGAATGGCTCTGAAAAAAAAACGTCTCGACCTGCTGCTGGTTGAGCGGGGTCTCGCCCCCACCCGCGCGCGGGGACAGTCGTTCATCCTCTCCGGCAACATCTTCGTCGACGGCCGGAAAGCCGAAAAGGCCGGCGAGGCGGTGGCGGACGACGCCGTTATCGAAGTGAAGGGGAAAGACCACCCCTATGTGGGACGCGGCGGACTGAAGCTCGCGGCGGCGCTGGACGCATTCCACATCGACCCGGCGGGAAAAACCGCGCTGGACATCGGCGCGTCCACCGGCGGCTTCACCGACTGCCTGTTGCAACGCGGCGCGGCGAAAGTGGTGGCTGTGGATGTGGGAAAAAACCAGATCGACTGGAAACTGCGGAACGACCCGCGCGTAACCGTCATCGAGGAATACAACGCGCGCAACCTGAGGCCGGAGGATGTGGGCGGGCCGTTCGACATCATCGCCGTCGACGTGTCGTTCATCTCGCTGGAGCTGATCCTCCCCCCCGCCGTTGCGGTTCTGGCCCCCGGCGGCGTCTGCATCGCGCTGGTGAAGCCGCAGTTTGAGGCGGGGCGCGAAGAGGTGGGAAGCGGCGGCATCGTGCGCGACCCCAAGGTGCATCAACGCGTGGTGGATAAAATCCTCGCGCTGGGGAGCGGCCTCGGCCTTGCCGCCATCGGCCATATCGATTCCCCCATCGAAGGCACAAAGGGAAACCGCGAGTTTCTCGCCGCCTTCCGGAGAAAGTAAAATCCGGATTGTGCCGGGCGGCATTGACCCGAAGGCGGTTTTGCCGTACCATTCCTTTTTTACAAAACCGGATGCACAACCGGCATATTTGGAGACCGTATGAGCGAACCGTACATACAGCAGCTGTTTGCCGAGCGCATCGGCGGCAAGAACTTCGGCAAAGAAGATAAAATCTACAAATTCGAGAAGATCAAGCGGGCCAAGCGCGCGGCCCTGGCCGCCAATCCGGGCGCGGAGATGATCGACATGGGCGTCGGCGAGCCGGACTGGATGGCCGATAAACTGGTTGTGGATGAATTAATCGCCCAGGCCCGGCGGCGTGAAAACCGGGGCTACACCGACAACGGCATACAAGCGTTCAAGGACGCCGCCTGCGCGTACATGGACGCCGTGTACGGCGTGAAGGGGCTCGACCCCGCAAAGCACGTCAACCACGCCATCGGCAGCAAGCCGGCGTTGGCCATGATGCCGGCCTGTTTCATCAATCCCGGCGACGTCGCCTTTATGACCGTGCCGGGCTACCCGGTGATGGGGACGCACACCGCCTATTACGGCGGCGAGGTGGTGAACCTGCCACTCAAGCGCGAGAACGGCTTCCTGCCCGATCTCGACGCCATCCCCGCCGACAAGCTGGCGAAGGCGAAGATGCTCTACATCAACTACCCGAACAACCCGACCGGCGCGATGGCCGACGCGAAGTTTTTTGAAAAAGTTGTCGCGTTCGCCAACAAGCACAAGCTGGTGGTGGTGCAGGACGCCGCCTACGGCGCGCTGGTCTATGGCCGCAAGCCGCTCTCTTTCTTGAGCATCGACGGCGCGATGGACGTCGGCGTGGAAATCCACTCCCTCTCCAAAGCGTTCAACATGACCGGCTGGCGCATGGCGTTCGTCGCGGGCAACCCGCTCGTCGTCAACGCCTTCGCCACGGTGAAGGACAACTGCGACAGCGGCCAGTTCGCCGCCATCCAGCACGCCGGCGTCAAGGCGCTGCAAAACCCCGCCATCACCGCCCGGACGGTGGCGAAATATGAACGCAAACTCAAGCTGATGGTGGACGCTCTGCGGGAAGTGGGCTTCGACGCCAAACTCCCCGGCGGCACGTTCTATCTGTATGTGCCCGCCCCCAAGGGGACGAAGGGGGGCGTGAAATTCGCCACCGCCGAGGATGCCAGCCAGTTCCTCATCAAGGAAAAGCTGATCTCCACCGTGCCGGAAGACACCGTGGGAAGCTTCCTCCGCTTCGGCTGCACCTTCGAAGCGAAAGACGAGGCGGACGAAAAACGGGTCGTCGCCCTGATGAAGCAACGGATGCTGGAGGCCGGCCTCGTTTTCTGAGCCGCCGATACAATGAAAAACATGGAAACGGTCTATCTCTCCCTCGGATCGAACGAGGGGAACCGCCGCGCCAACATGGCGGCCGCCATCGCCGAACTGCGCAAGCTCGACGGCGTGGAGGTTGCGGCCCTCTCCGGCATGTATTGCGCCGCGCCGGTCGGGATGGAGAAAGACGCCACCCCCTTTCTCAACTGCGTGGCCGAGCTGCGCACCGCGCTGGACCCGCTGAACCTGCTGGACCGGCTGGAGGAGATCGAGCTTTCCCTCGGCCGCCGCAGCAAGGGGCTTTATACCGACCGTCCCATCGATATCGACATTCTCCTTTACGGCAGCCACATCGTGGCATTGCCGCGCCTTTCGGTGCCGCATCCGCGGATGGCCCAGCGCCGCTTTGTGCTGGAACCGCTGGCCGAGATCGCCCCGCATATTGTCCACCCGGTGTTGAAGCGGACCAGCGCGGCGCTTAACGCTTTAACCGCGGATCAACAGGTAACCCGTGAAGGGTCCGCGCGCGCCTAACTACATCGCCATCGAGGGGCCGATCGGGGTGGGAAAATCCTCGCTTACCCTGAAGCTGGCGGGGCACTTCGGCGCGCAGACCATCATGGAAAAGGTGGAGGAAAATCCCTTCCTGTCCGGCTTTTACAAAGACCGGCGGCAGTACGCATTCCAGGCGCAGATGTTCTTCCTCCTCTCCCGCCAAAAGCAGCTGCAGGAGGCCAATCAGGTAAACCTGTTCCAAAAAATGGTGGTGGCGGACTACATGCTGGAAAAGGATCGGCTCTTCGCCCTGCTCAATCTGGATTCCGAGGAATTCAAGCTGTATAATGAAATTTACGGATTGTTGCTGGCGCGGCTGGTAAAGCCGGACCTCGTCATTTTCCTTTCGGCGGACACGGACACGCTGGTTCGCCGGATAGGGAAGCGGGGACGGAATTTTGAAGCCGGCATCGAGGAAAAGTACATCGCGGAGGTCAACGAGGCCTACCACCGGTGGTTCTTCCACTACGATGCCGGGCCATCGCTGCAGGTGAACACCAGCGGCATCGATTTTGTGGAGAACGAACAGGACTTTATTAAATTGCTGGAGAAAATTTCCCGCCCGGTAAAAGGGAGGGAATTTTTCAATCCGCTTGGATCAATGTAAATTGACCGGGACGGAAAGAACGGCGGCCCCCTCCCTTCGCTGACGGGGGCATACGCCAGGCATTCTTTCTTTCCCGGCCGCGGAAAGGAGCACCCATCATGGCACCCGTCACCGTAACCACATTGCTGGAAATGAAGCGCGCGCACCGCAGGATAACCGCGCTCACCGCCTACGACGCCCCCTTCGCCCGCATCATGGACGAGGCGGGGGTGGACATCGTTCTCGTCGGAGACAGCGTCGGCATGGCCGCGCTGGGGCGGCGCGACACGCTCTCCGTCACCATCGAGGAGATGATCCACCACGCCAAGGCGGTCACCGCCGCCGTGCAGAACGCGATGGTGGTGGTCGACATGCCGTTCATGAGCTTCCAGGTATCGGCCCAAAAGGCGCTGGAAAACGCCGGCCGCATCATGCAGGAAAGCGGCGCGCACGGCGTGAAGCTGGAAGGGGGCGAGAAGTACGCCGACCGGATACGCGCCATCGTGGACGCGGGCATCCCGGTGATGGGGCACATCGGCCTGACGCCGCAGAGCTACCACCAACTGGGGGGCTATAAGGTGCAGGGGAAGCAGGGCGACAGCGCCCGCCGCCTGCTGGCCGACGCCCGCGCCGTGGAAAAGGCGGGAGCTTTCGCCGCGGTGCTGGAGGCGATACCGGCTGACCTGGCCGCAACGATCACCGAAACGCTGCACATCCCCGCCATCGGCATCGGCGCGGGCGCGCGGTGCGACGGACAGATACTGGTGATGCACGATATGCTGGGGCTCTCGGACGGCCCGCATCCCCGCTTCGTCAAAGTTTTTTCCGATCTGCGCGCGCGGGTGAAAGACGCCTTTGGCGCTTACATCGGCGAAGTGCGAAACGGCTCTTTCCCGGCGAAAGAGCACACCTACAGCCAACGTGCCGAATCGCCGCTGAAAGTGGTGGGCAAAAAGAAGGAATGAACCGCGTATGCGGATTCGACCGCAACAGGAGGAGGCCACGATGCGCAACGCCGGCCCCTGACCGCCATTGACGGTCCGCGGGCGGCGGCCGCCCGCGGGTTTTTTTATTTTCGCCGGGAACCGGCGCGGGTCACTCCAGCGTCAGTTTCACGGGGATGGAACTCTGCCCTTTTATCTTGTCTCCCAGAAGACCGGTGCTGTTATCGCCACATGCGAACATTGTTCCATCGTTCTTCACGAGGATGGTTTGCGCCTCTGAACAGATGACCGACTGAACCCCCGTTGCGGCGTTCACCTGCAGCGGCCACGGAACGTCGGTCTTGGAGCCGAGGCAAAGCTGGCCCGCGGAATTGTTCCCCCACGCCCAGACCGTCCAGTCTTTCCGCTGCGCGAATGTCGAGTTGCCGCAGGTAAAAATCGCCGTCACGTCTTTAAGGTAAAACACCGGCGCCGGCAACGTGATGCCGGTACCCCACGCGCCGCCGACGCCGATACCGGTCTGGCCATTGTTATCCAGCCCCCAGGCCCAGACGGTGCCGTCCTCCTTCACCGCAACGGAGTGCTGGTTGCCCGCCTTGGCCGCATACACGTTGAACAGCCCGATGACCTGGGACGGCAAGGCGATATCGCTCTTTATCCCGCTCCCCAACTGGCCCGACTTGTTGAGGCCCCATGACCAAACCGTGCCGTCGGCGGCAAGGGCGAGGGTGTGGTCGCCGCGCGCGGAAATCATCTGTATCCCTTTGAGGTCGCCGAAAAGCCGCACGGGCGAAAGGGTCGGTTTCTGCGCGCCGTCGCCCACCTGCCCGTAAATATTGGAACCCCATCCCATGACCATGCCGCTTTTCAACAGCGCCACGGCGTGCGCCTTCCCCGCGGCGATCTGTTCCACATCGGTAATATCCAGCGTCTGCACCGGAAAAGGCGTATTCACCTTGGTGCGGTTGCCCAACTGCCCCATCAGATTTTGTCCCCATCCCATCACGGTGCCATCGTTCCTGAGCGCCAGGGTAAAGCTGGCGCCGCACGCTATCGCCGTGACGTTTGCAAGATTTACCACTTTTACCGGCACGGTGCTGGGGGTGTTGGTTCCCGTCCCCAGTTGTCCCATGTCGTTCTGCCCCCATGTCGCAACCGTGCCGTCGGGCTTCAGCATGGCCGCGTGCTTCTCCCCAAAGCAGATTTTGAGGTTATCCGCCGCCTGCGGGCCGGCCGCATGGACAAAAGACGAAACCATTGCCGCCGCCGTAAAAACCACGGCCACATATCCCCGCGTCCTGACACCCATTATCGATTCCTCCCACATTTGTCTAACCGCCGTTGGCACCTGCCGGAATAATATCACAACGGCCCTCCCGCCGGTATGCGCCGGGATGGTAATATACCGGCTTGGATAACCGTGCGGCATCACGCCGCCGGCAACGGAGGAAATATGAAAATCACGGCAAAAGCCCCCACCCGCATCGACCTGTGCGGCGGCACACTGGACATCTGGCCGCTTTCGGTAATGTTCGCCCCGGCGATATCGGTTAACGCGGCAACCAGCCTCTACGCAACGGTCACCGCCGCAAAAAGCGGGAAAAAGGGAACGGTTATCCACGCGCCGCATCTGGGGACGGTCATCACCTACGATCCCGCCACGCCGGAAAAAAAGAAGACGCTCTTTCACCGCGCGCTCGATTTCATTCCCGCCGAAGGATGGCATTTCGAAGCGGACTGCCTCTCCCCCGCCGGCGCGGGGCTGGGGGGCTCATCCGCGCTGCTCATCGCCTTCCTGAAAACGCTGGCGAAGATCAATGACCTGAAAATGGCCGATGGCGATCTGCTGGATGCGGCAAAGAACATCGAAGCGCGCCACCTCGGCATTCCCACGGGCGTGCAGGACTACGTTGCGGCGCTCTCCGGCGGCGTGAACGGAGTGCTCAATCTCCACGAAAAACAGACATACGAACGGCTGGATGTCCCCGCCGCCGAACTGGAACGGCGGGTGGTGCTGGTCTATTCCGGGCAATCGCGCGTCTCCGGCGTGCCCAACTGGCTGATGCTTAAAAAAGCGGTGGAACACAACGCCGTCACCCGCGCCGCCTTCACCGCCATCGCCAAAAACTCGCTGGAGCTTTCCGCCATGCTGCTGGAAGGACTTTACGACCGCATCGGCAAGCTGATCGACGTTGAGAGCGCCATGCGGGAAAAACTCGGCAAAGGAATCATCACCCCGAAACTCCGGCGCGCCTTCGCCATCGCGAAAAAAAACGGCGGCCACCCGAAGGTCTGCGGCGCGGGCGGAGGGGGCTGCTTTATCGTCTGGTGCGCGCCGGAGAAAAAGCCGGTTATCGCCGCGGCAATGGCCAAAACGGGAATGCGCGTCCTGGATTTCACGGTGGGCGCCCCGCAACTGAAGGTGGCCCGCGGCGGCTGATGGATCAGGTGGAATTTCTCCGCGACCTGCTGCTCATCTTCGGATGGTCGGCCGTCGTCGTCTTCGTGTTCGATAAAATAAAAATACCGGCCATCGTCGGATTCCTCGTTTCGGGCGTGGCGCTGGGTCCGCACGGCCTTTCGCTGGTGCAGGATCAATCGACGGTGGAAACCCTGGCCGAGATCGGCGTGGTGTTGCTGCTGTTCACCGTCGGCCTCGAATTCTCCATGACTAAAATGTACCGGATGAAGAAAATGGTGCTGGTGGGCGGTTTCGTCCAGGTTGGGCTGACCGTTCTGGCCGTGGCGGGAGTGGCGTACCTCGCCATAGGCGACGCGGGAAAGGCGGTCTTCATCGGCTTCCTCATTGCGCTCTCCTCCACCGCCGTGGTGCTGAAGGTGCTGACTGACCACGCGGAGGTGAATACCCAGCAGGGGCAAAACATCACCGGCATCCTGATTTTCCAGGATCTCTGCGCCGTGCCGATGATGCTGCTGATTCCTTTTCTGGCCGGCAACGACGCGGCGGCCCCCGCCCTGTTGCCATTGGTGTTTAAAGCGGTGTTGCTGGTGGCGGCGGTGCTGGCCGCCGCCCGCTGGGTGGTGCCGCACCTGCTGTTCCACACCTTAAGCACCCGCAACCGCGAGCTCTTCATCATGGTGATACTGCTGATGTGCCTCGGCACCGCCTACCTCACGTTCGAGGCGGGGCTGTCGCTGGCGCTGGGGGCATTCCTCGCCGGGATGATGATTTCCGATTCGGAATACTCACATCAGGTGGTGGCGGAAATCCTGCCGTTCCGCGACATCCTGAACGCGCTTTTCTTCGTCTCCATCGGCATGCTGCTGGACGTTCGCTACGCCTTTGACCACTTGCCGTTTGTGCTGGCGGTCACCGCCGGAATCATCCTTATCAAGATTCCCGCCGCCGCGCTTCCGGGAGCGCTGCTTGGCCAGCCGCTGCGCTTTTCCATCGTCACCGGCCTGGCTCTGGCGCAAATCGGGGAGTTTTCCTTCGTGCTGGCGAAATCGGGGATCGGCGCCGGTATTGATATGGGATCGTTCTACCAGGCATTTTTGGCCGCCGCGGTCATTACCATGGCCGCCACCCCCTTCATGATGGCCGTTGCGCCCGGGGTGGCCGCCGCTGTTCTGCGCCACCTGCCGCGGCGGCGCGAGCCGCGCGTCACCGAATCCGGCAGAAGCTACGGCCCGATCCGCGACCACGTCATCGTCGTCGGTTTCGGCCTCAACGGGCAGCATCTGGTCCATGTGTTGCGCGCGTCCGGCGTGCGGTATAACATCCTGGAACTCAACCCCGCCACCGTGCGGGAGCAGATGAAGCTGGGCGAACCCATCCACTTCGGCGACGCCACGCACGATCATGTGCTCAAGCACGTCTCGCTGGACAAGGCGCGGGTGCTGGTGGTGGCCATCTCGGACGCGGCGGTGGAGCGGCGGGTGGTGAGCGCGGCACGCCGGCTTAATCCGCGCCTGCACATCATCGTCCGCACCCGCTATGTGCGCGAGATCGAGCCGCTCACCGCGCTGGGGGCCAACGAGGTTATCCCCGAAGAGTTCGAGACCAGCATCGAGATTTTCTCCCACGTGCTTCAGGTTTACAACGTGCCATTCAACATCATCATGGAACACGTCAACACGGTACGCGAAGGAAAATATCAAATGCTTCGCTCCATGCCGGCGAAGACGGGCTGGGACAACCCGCTCGGCGGTCTTCTCGCCAACAAAATGGGGATGCAGACCGTGGATATCCCGGCGGGGGCAAAAGTGGCGGGAAAGAAACTGTCCGAGGTGAACCTGCGCGCCCTTACCGGAGCCACCGTGCTGGCGGTGCAACGGCAAAGGGGACTGAACACCAATCCGCCGGCCGATTTCGCGCTGCTTGAACGAGACATCGTTTACATCGTCGGGAACCCGGTACAACTCAAAAGCGCCGCCACGCAGCTTAAAGAGCCAGCCGCGTCCCCGGCGCCTGGCGAATGAAGCGGGCAATCGCGCCGTAGTACGTCTCCGGCGCGATTTCAAACATCGTGGTATGTCCCGCCCCGTCAATGCGGACGTATTCGCGCGGCTCCGGCGCAAGGTCAAACAGCCGCTGCGAATGGTAGGGCGCGATCACCATATCCGCCGAGCCGTTGATAACCAGCAGCGGGGTTTTTAGCCGGCGGATCTCCCGCTCGTTATCAAAATCGGCGGAGGCCAGCAGCCATACCGGCAACGCGGGATACATGTCCCGTGCCATCTGCCGAATGCTCGTGAACGTCCCTTCGAGGATCAGCCCCCCCACCGCCTCGCTGTTGGCCAGCCGCAGGGCCGGTACGCCTCCCAGCGACTGCCCCAGCAGGATGATGCCGCGCGGGCGCAGCCGCATCCGCTCCGTAAGATAAATGGTAGGCGGCGAAAGCGTCCGACACGAAATTGAACCGGTTGCCCCCCCCTTCGCTCTTGCCGAACCCGTGCGGGTCGTAGATGAAAACGTTGAGTCCGAGGCCGATATACCCCTTGATGACCGGCAGCCGCTTGGCGATGGTATCGGCGTTGCCGTGGATGTAAAGAAGCGTGGGGGCGTTCTGATCCACCGCGAAAAACCAGCCGTGGATTACCCCGCGGCCGGTATCGATGAACACGTCGCGCGGTTTGGGATTGTAGTCGGCGGGGACGCTGACATCGCCCCGCGCGGGGTGGAGAAGCGAGGTTGCCTCATGCCACCGCCCCACAGCAAGGAGCAGCGCCAACCCCAGCATCACCCCCGCCCCCAGCGTGGTTACCCGTATCCGCATCTGACAACTATACCAAACACCGCCCTTCCGCCCCAACCGCCGGGAATATCCGGTAGTGGTTCAGTTTGAAATTAATGTTTGCATGGAGCATGAGATTGCTTCGTTAACACTCGCAATGACAGTTATTTGTCATTGCGAGGCCATCGAAGATGGCCGCGGCAATCTCAAACTGATGCACTACTGAATATCGCGATTGCTTTACGCGGCGCTTTACTGGAAAATTGCCCCATGGACAAACAGGGCGTGGCGGTCATCATCCTCGCGGCCGGCAAGGGAACCCGCATGAAAAGCGATCTGCCGAAGGTGCTGCACCCCTTCGCGGGCGAACCGCTGGTGGCGCATGTGGCGCGCACCGCGCGGGAAATCGCCGATACCATCGTGGCGGTGGTCGGCTATAAGGCGGAGATGGTGCGGGAAGCTTTGGCCGGAACCGGCACACTCTTCGCCATACAGCGCGAACAGCTTGGCACCGCCCATGCCGCGATGCAGGCCCGCGCGGCGCTGGCCGGTTTTGGCGGCAAGGTGGTGGTGCTCTCCGGCGATGTGCCGCAGGTGCGGGCCGCCACGGTGCGCCGCCTGCTGGCGCTGGCGGTGGAGAGCGGCGCGGCGGTGACGCTGTTGAGCGCCGAATGTCAAAATCCCGCCGGTTATGGGCGGGTGGTCCGGGATGCCGGCGGCGCGGTGAGCGCCATTGTGGAAGAGCGGGATGCCTCCCCCGCGCAAAAGGGGATCACCGAGATCAACGGCGGCATCTACGTTTTCGACGCCCCCTTTCTCTGGAGCGCGCTGGAACAGATACGTCCCGCAAACGACCAAAAGGAATACTACCTGACCGACGTGGTGAAAATCGCGCTGGCCCAGGGGAAGAAAGTCGCGGCGCTGAAACTGCCGGACATCGGCGAGATCGCCGGCGTCAACACCGTTGACGAACTGGCGGCGCTTAACCGCGCCCGCGCCGCGGGCGTCCGCGCATGAGCGGGCTTGCCGGCTACATCGGCCCCCGCAACGCGCAGGACATATTGCTGGATGCGATCACCCGGCTGGAATACCGCGGGTACGACAGCAGCGGCATCGCGCTCATCAGCGGCGGAAAACTTGCCATCAAGCGGACGCTGGGGAGACCGGCGGGGTTGACCGAAAAGCTCCGCGCGAAGCCGCTGCCGGGCAACGTGGGAATCGCGCACACCCGCTGGGCTTCGCACGGCAAGCCCTCCATAAAAAACGCGCATCCCCAGGTGGCGGGGGACACGGCGGTGGTGCATAACGGCATCATAGAAAACGCCATGGCCCTGCGCGGGCAGCTCAAAAAACAAGGGATACGTTTCCGCAGCGAGACCGACACCGAAATACTCCCGCACCTTATCAATCTGCACTGGCGGGGCGATCTGATCGATTCGGTGCTGGCGGTTCTGAAATTGCTGGAGGGGGGGCTTACCTTCTGCGCCGTTTCGGCGCGCTCCCCGGAACAGTTGGTGGTGGTCCGCAAAGGGAACCCGATGGTGATCGGGCTGGGGAAAGGGGAATACCTCGCCGCCTCCGACGCCACCGCCATTGCCCCATACACCGACACGATGGTCTTTTTGCGGGATGGCGAAGTGGCGCTGCTCACCCCCGAAGGGGCGCAACTGCTCAATTTCGAGGGACGGCAGGTGGAGCAGACGCCGCAAAAAATATCCTGGAATCCGGTCATGGCCGAAAAGCGGGGCTACCGCAATTACCTGCTGAAAGAAATCGTGGAATCCCCCCGCGCGGTGCGCGAGACCATCGCCGGCTGTTTCCGGGGAAAAGCGGAGCAATACGCGCCGGAGGCTTTCGCGTTCCCCTGCGGCGCGGGGAAGGAAATCAAAAAGGTGGTCTTCTGCGGCGGCGGCGCCTCGTATGTGGCGGCCATGCTGGGGCAGCGGCTGTGCGAAACGGTGGCGGGCGTGCCCGCCGCGCGCGTGATTTCCTCCGAATACCGTTTCGACACGACGGTCATCGAGAAGAACACCCTTTATGTGGCGATTTCCCAGTCGGGCGAAACGCACGACACCATCGAAAGCTCGAAAGCGGCCAAGGAAAAGGGAGCGCGTTTGCTGGCCATCACCAACAACGGCGACAGCGCCCTTGCCCGCCTGGCGGACGACCTGTTCGTCACCCGGGCGGGGCCGGAAATATCCATCGCCTCCACCAAAACCTTTTCGGCCAATGTGGCGGCCACCGCCCTCCTGGCGCTGCACCTGGCGCGGGCCAAAGGCGCCTTGCCCGAGGAAGGGCAACGGAAGCTGATCGACGCGCTGACGAAGCTGCCCGAACAGATGGAGATGATGGTCACCTATGAGACGCTGATACGGCGTTTGGCGGAAAAATTTTCGCACCATAAGAGCTTCTATTTTGTCGGACGGGGGCTCAACTACCCGGTAGCCCTCTACTGCGGACTTAAAATGAAAGAAGTGGCCGGCATCCACGGCGAAGGGCTGGTGGGGGGGGAAATGAAGCACGGCCCGATCAGCCTGGTGGAAAAAAACACGCCGATCCTCTACTTCGGCAACCTCCGCTCGCTGTTGCAGGAGACGCTCAACGACATGGATGAGCTGCGGGCGCGCGGCGCGCGGCTGATTGCCACCGGTTTCGCGGGCAGCGGCGTGGAATCGCATTGCGACGACTTTATCGCGCTGCCCGGCGCGCCGGACATCCTGGCGCCGCTACTGGCGATTGTTCCGGCCCAGCTTTTCATCTATTATGTTGCCTTATACAATAATAAAGACGTGGACAGGCCGCGGAATGTGGCAAAAAGCGTTACCGTGTAAGGAGATTCCCGAATGAAAGCATTAATCCTCGCCGCGGGCGGCGGGAACAATATGGCCCCGTTCTCGACCACCCGCCCCAAATCCATGCTGCATGTGGCGGGCCGGCCGATCCTCTACCGGTCGCTGCAAATGCTCAAGGAATCGGGGTTTAACGACGTCATCTGCGTCATGGGTCCGTTGGGCAAGTCAATCACCGACTACTTCGGTTCCGGCCAGAACATCGGCATGGGCATCAGCTATGTGCAGCAAAAAAAGCAGGCTGGCATCGGCGACGCGATCCTCGCCGCCAAGGGAAAATTCGCCCCGGGCGAACATTTCCTGCTGGTCTATGCCGATGTGGTGACCGACGACAACATCATACGCAACGCCCTCCAGATATTCGGCCTGGGCGGAAAGCCGACCGCCGCCATATGCCTCCCCGCGGAATCCGGCTCGTTCGGCAACGTGTATCTGGATAACACCATGAACATCACCAAAATCGTGGAAAAGCCGGAACGCAAGAATTTGGGCAATTATGTGCTGGCGGGGATTTATGTGCTCCCGTACACATTCTTCGGGCTGCTGGAAAAAAACCGGAGCGATATGGCCAAGGCCTTGGCGGAGCTGATCAAAAACGAGGGGCTCAGGGCGGCCATGTGGGAAAAGGGGTGGATCGATATCGGTTACCCGTGGGACATTCTGGCGGCGAACAAAATGGTGATGGATACCTGGACCCACGCCCGCGTGCACCAGTCGGTGCAGATGCGCGACGCCAAGATCAAGGGGCCGGTTATCATCGAGGAAGACGCGGAAATCCGTTCCGGCTCGATCATCGAAGGCCCCGCCTTCATAGGCCGCGGAACATACATCGGCAATAACGTGTTGGTGCGCAAATATTCGTCGCTCGGCCCCAAATCCGTGATCGGCTATGGGGTGGAAATGAAAAACTGCGTGCTGACCGGCGGCGGCCGCGTGGGCCGTCTCTCCTTTATCGGCGACAGCGTTATCGGCGAAGGGGTCGACGTCGGCTCCGGCATTGTGACCGTCAACAACAACATGGACGGCTCCACCGTAAAAGTGCCGGTAAACAGGAAGGCGCTTGATTCGAATATGGTAAAGCTCGGCGCGTTCGTGGGAGACAACTGCCGCCTGGGAGCCGGCCACACCATCGCCCCCGGCTCCATAATTGAGCCGGAAACGGTGGTTCCCCACCATTTCACCTACCCGAAAGGCGGAAAATAACCATGTGCGGCATCAGCGGCATCGTCTCCAATTCCAACATCTCGCGGCGGCTGCTTGACAGCATCCAGAACCTTGAATACCGCGGATACGACTCCTGCGGAATGGCGGTGATAAATTCCCACGGCCCCATCGTCCGCAAAAACGTCGGGCACGTGGCCGAAGTGGCGGAAAAGGAGCTTTTCACCTCGCTCGACGGCCACGTGGGAATCGCCCACACCCGCTGGGCAACCCACGGCGGGGTTACGCCGGTGAACGCCCACCCGCACGCCAGTTGCGATGGTTCCATCGCGGTGGTGCATAACGGCATTATTTCGAACTATGGCGAACTTAGGGCCAAGCTCACGAAAAAGGGACACCGCTTCGTGTCCGAAACCGATACCGAAGTGATCCCCCATCTCATTGAGGAATACCGCAAGGGGGGAATGCCGCTGGAAGCGTCGTTCGTGGCGGCCCTGAAAGAACTGGACGGCTCGTTCGCCGTCGCGATGGTATCCGCCGAAGAGCCGTGGTGCATTTTCTGCGGCAAGCACGAAAGCCCGCTCATTATCGGGCTGGGGCGTAATGAAAACTACCTCGGGTCGGATTTCAACGCCTTCATCGAATACACCAAGAACGCCGTCGTGATGGACGACGGGGAATACGCCATCATCTCCAACGAAAGCTACGCCATAAAACGGATGTCAAACGGCGAACCGGTGGACAAGCAGGTGATGCCGATCGAATGGGACGCCGAGATGAGCAAAAAAGGGGGATTTCCCCACTACATGCTCAAAGAAATCCACGAGCAACCGCAGACCGTCATAAAAGCGCTCGCCATCGACGAAAAATCCATCGTCAGCATGGCACGCCGCCTGGTCGAATCGCGCCGCGCTTTCCTGACGGGTGTGGGGACAACCTACTATGTGGCCCAACTGGGGCAATACTATCTAGCCAGCGAAGCGGGTGTCGGCGCCACCGCCATGAGCAGCGATGAATTTCTGGAGGGGGCCGCCTTCGGGGCGGAAGACTTCATCCTGGCCGTCTCACAATCGGGCGAGACGTACGACACGCTGCGCGTCCTGCGCGAAGCGAAACGCCGCAAAACCCGCACCGCCGTGGTGGTGAACGTCATCGGCAGCACAATGGCGCGCCTCGTGGACGACGTGGTGATGCAAGGCTCCGGCCCCGAAATATGCGTTATCAGCACCAAAGCGGCGCTGGCGCAGATGATCATCCTCATCCGCACAGCCATCGAGGCGGGCGTGATAACCAAGCGAATCACCCCGGCGGAAAAAAAACTGAAAATGAAACAGCTCGAAACGCTGCCGGAAATAATCTCCGGTTTCCTCAACGAATATTCGGGCTTCGTGCATACCTTGGCGCAACGCACGGCGCACCACCACAACTGGCTTTACCTGGGGCGGGGACGCTACTATCCCATCGCGCTCGAAGCGGCGCTTAAGGTAAAAGAAGTGGCTTACCTGCATGCCGAAGGGATGCCGGCCGGCTTCCTGAAGCACGGCACCATCGCCCTCATTGACGACAAGCTCAAGTCGCTCGTTTTCGTCCCAACCGAAAAGGAAGAAGATCTCTTCAAAATGACGATGAGCTCCATCGAAGAAATGAAGGCGCGGGGCGGCTCGGTGACCGCTTTCCACTCATCCAGGACGCTCCAGAAATCGAAGCTGCTGGACGACCAGCTCATGCTCCCGGCGTCGGCCCCGCTCGTCGCCCCCCTGGTGAGCCTCGTGGCGGCGCAACTCTACTCCTACTTCGCCGCCGTCACGCTGGGCAAAAACGTGGATAAGCCGCGCGCGCTGGCCAAATCGGTGACGGTGGCATAACCGGTGGCGGGAAAAACCGTTGAACGGCTGCAGGGTACCGACGGCGTCCGCCGCCCGGTGGCACCCGCGGCCGGATTCGACGGGGGGCCGCTGGAAGTTTTCCACCGTAACGGGGTAATGACCGAAGAGTTCTTCGAGCTCTATTGTCACACCCACGTAACCCGCATGATCGAAACCGGGAGAATGGAGCCGGGGGACGAAGTCCTCATCGGGTGGGACGGCCGCGACACCGAAGGGCGTTACACCGGCAAGGCGGTGGATGGTATCGCCAAGGCGGGGGGCGTGCCTGCGGTGCTCGGCGTCATTCCCACGCCAGGGGTGGCAATTGCGCTGGTCTGCCGCTCCGCCGCGACCGCCTTCATGATAACCGCATCGCACAATCCCCGGGATCAGAACGGCATAAAAGTCTTTAACGCCCCCGGCGCGGTAAAGCCCCTGACGGCGGAAGACGACCTCCTCTCGGCCGCCATCGAAGCCGCCGATTACGAAGCGGTGCGCCGGGCGCAAAAAAAACACCCCCCTGTCGATCTCGTCAAGTGGGGACGGCGGCAGTTCGCCGACTTCCACATGGATCCGCGCAACACCTGGATTGCCGCCGGGGAAACGCTCTTCGCCGAAACCGCGCTCATTGTGGATGCCGCGCATGGCGCGCTGGCGGGGCTGGGAGCGATGACCTTTTCGCAACTTGGCTTCGGGCAAGTGACCGAGGTGGCCGGCGAACAAAACGGCGACATCAACCGTGATTCGGGGGTTGCCTACCTGGAAGGCATCCGCGGCATCAGCGCCGCGCGCTTCGCCAAAGACGCCGGCATCGCCCGGCACAAGCTGGTAAACAAAATGTTCGAGGCCGGACGGGCGATGGCCGCCAGGCCGGGCCATTGCAAATGGCTGATGGGGGTGGTCTTCGACGGCGATGGCGACCGTTTTTTCCTCCTCTGGTACGATTTCGCCGAAGACGCATTGCACATCCTCTCCGGCGATGAATGCTCCGCCATACAGGCCGCTTGGCTTATGGAATCGGCGCCCGATGGATGCCGCGGCAAAACATTCGCTTATACGGTGGAAAGCGATATCAACGTCGCGCGCCACATCGCCAGTCTGGGCCTGAAACCGGAAGTGATGGCGGTGGGGGATAAATGGATACTCCACCGCGCCAACAGCGATCCCGGCAACTTTGCGCTGGGGGCGGAAGAAACCGGCCATAGCATCCACGCCGGCGTAATACCGCTATCGGCCTGCGGGGCGGAAGCGAAGGTTTTTGCCGGCAACGGCCTGAAAGGGGCCATTAACACTTTGGTGGCGGCCCACCGGCTGGGCGGCGGCGATACCGCGAAGATGGCCGCCCTCCTCAAGAAACCGTTCGAACCCGGGTTCAAGCAAACCGGCTACAGCTACTACATCGATAAAAAGCTCTTCCAGCGTGGCAGCGAAGTCTGGAAGGGTGTGGCGGACATTATCAGCAAAGCCATCCTGGAAGGAAACGTGAATGACCTTGCGGGAGAACCGCTGCTGATCGCCGACGAGCCGGACATGCTCTTTGTAAAGCTGATAAAGGCCGGCGAGGGGCATACCGCCTCCATCTTCGTCCGCAACAGCGGCACCGAAGACAAAATAAGCGTGAATGTGCGCGGACCGCACGCCTTGGAGGCGCTGCTGCAAAATACCGCGAACGCGGCGCTGGGCTATCTCATGAAAAAAATGAAAAACCCGAAGCATCCGATGGCCGCCGCCGAACGGATGATTCTGGAGCAGATTTTCCACGGCGAACAGCCGAAAAAGGAATTCTATGCCGGCATCGACTTCCACCGCCTGATCTACGAAATGGAGATTAAGCAGAAGCTGGTAAAATCGGGCGCGGGGGGCCTTGCGCTCACGCTGCTGGGGAGGGAATGTGTCGACTGAATTCAATCTGCGGAATTTTTTTCCCGAGTTGGACGGCTTCGCCCACAAAGGGATTTTTTCCGGGGCCGCGCGCCCGTGGGACGTGCTGCCGAAGATACACGGCTACATCCTCGCCCACTTCCCCGCCACCGGCGGCGCGGCGTTGCCGCCGGGACTGGTGCATGACGGAGAAACGCTTTTCTGCAATGCCGGCGTGATTCTGAAGCAGGACCTCGATTACCGGCCGCTCCACATTTTCATCGGGGCGGGGACAAAAATCGAGCCGTCCGCGTACATCAAAGGCCCGGCGCTCATCGGCCGCAAGTGCGAAATCCGGCAGGGAGCCTACTTGCGCGGCGAACTGATCGCCGGCGACCACTGCACACTGGGACACGCCACCGAAATCAAGAACTCCATCCTGATGAACCACACCGAGGCGGGACACTTCAATTACATCGGCGATTCGGTGCTCGGTTCATACGTCAACCTCGGCGCGGGGACAAAAATCGCCAACCTGAAATTCCGCGCTCCGGAAGCCAAGAAAGCGGTATCCTTCCCCGAAATAACCTTCGTGCTGAACGGCGAAACGGTGCGTACCGGCATTGCCAAGTTCGGGGCCATAATCGGCGACCACTCTGAATTGGGATGCAATTCCGTTACTTCTCCCGCCGCCCTGCTGGAAGAGCAATGCTGGGTATATCCCAACACCACGCTTCCTTCCGGCTATTATCCAAAGAAAAGTTTCATCCGCCCCAAAAGCCCCAAGCCGGAAATCGGCACGCGGTAATCGCGGCGGGGATGGCCGCGAAAATTCGCCGCCCTATTGTTTCGGCGCGGTTCCCTGCTCCAGATACACCGTGCGGCTGGGGAAAGCGACCGCCAGCCCCAGATCGGCCAGCTTGCGCATCATCGCCAGGTTGATTTCCTGCTTGACCGCCATGAACTGGGCGAAATCGCCGGTCTTGACGAAATAGTTGACCAAAATGTTGAGGGATGACTCCCCGAACGCCGAAAAAAAGACTTGCCGGTTTTCATCCGCCACCATCGGGTGCGCCGCCAGTATGCCGCGCAACTCCTCCACCGCCTTGTCCATTTGCGCGGCGCTGGCCTTGTATTCCAGCCCAAGCACAAAGTTCACGCGCCGCATATTCACGTGCGTATCGGCGATGCGGGTGAAGTTTTCGATGTTCATGGAGGCTATTTTTTCGTTCGGCACCACCATCAGGGTTTTATCAAGGGTGCGTATGCGGGTGGAGCGGAAACCGATCTCCTCCACCACGCCGGTGAAATCCCCCGCCTTGATGGTCTCGCCGATGCGGAACGGTTTGTCGACCATCACCATCACGCTGCCGAAGAAATTGGCCAGCGTGTCCTTGGCCGCCAGCGCCACCGCCACGCCGCCGATGCCAAGGGACGCCACCAGCGCGCTCACGGAATAGCCGAGCGTTTGCGCGGCGATGACGAAAACCGTAATGCCAAGCAACGCCTTGAGGCCGATGCTCATCAGCGGAATGAGATGCAAATCCATCCAGTAGTCGGGATCGGCGGCGTTTTTCTTCAGTTCCCCTTCAAGGATGCGGACGTATTTGAGCGCCAGCACGGTGAAAATGCCGATGATGAGCAGCTTCGCCAGCAGGTCGATGCCGTTGTGCAGGTGGAACGGTTCGGTGGAAAGCGGCAGTATCCGCAGGGCCGACCAAACACCGAAGACGAGGATAAGCTGCGATACCTGCGGCTTGGAGGCCTCTATGACAAGGTCGTCCCACTCCACCGCCGTTCTCTCGGCCAACCGGGCGAAGAAATCCATGATTTTGCGCGCCGCGAAGTTGCGCACAACGAGCGTGGCCAGAATGATGCCGAGCGAGCGAACGACGAGCGCGCACGATATGCCCGCTATCCGGTACTGGTCAAGCTGCCGCCATAATTCCATAATCGTTTTCGCGGTGTCCCGCCGATGGCGGGGCGCTTAGAACTCCGGCGTAATGGTGACTGTTTCGCCGACTTTGATCGGAATGGATTTCAGGAACGGCTTAAATCCTTTGCGCACCACAAACACATTGTGGGTGCCGATGTTGATGCCTTTTAATTCCACCGGGAAGACGTTGTAACTGCGCCCGTCCACCGTCACCCGGTCCCCCTCTTTGGCGTTGACGATGAGAGTGCAGGTGCCGGCGCTTAACAAGCTGCCTTTCCCCTCCTCCTTCTTAGGTTCTTCTTTGGGTGGCTCTTGGGCCGCGGCTTGGGCGGCTTCTTTGGCTTTATCTTCTTTTGCCTTGTCCTCCCTTGCCTTCGCCTCTTTCTTTGTCTCTTTGGGCTTCACCTCTTCCGGTTTAGCCTCTTTTGCCTTCGCCTCTTTCTTTGTCTCTTCCGGCTTCACCTCTTTGGGCTTGGCTTCCTGGGGCTTGGCTTCCTTCGGTGGAACCTCTTTCGGTTTTGCTTCTTTGGGCGGCTTTATCCCTTTCGCCGGAGCTTCTTTCGGCTTGGCTTCTTTGGGCTTTGCCTCTTCCGGTTTGGCCTCTTTCGGCTTGACGGTTTCCTTCGGTTTTTCGCTCCCGCCGGCGGCTTCCGTGGTTGTCCCCCCGGTGTCGGCCTTCACCGTCTCCTCTTTTTTGCCGCCGGTGAAAAACATCGCCGCCAAGACGATCACCGCCAGTGCGCCAACGGCGCCGCCGATGATAAGCCCCATGTTCTTTTTTTGGGGGGCGGCGAAACGGGCGGTTTCATCGGCGGTCAGGCGCTGGGTGACATTGCTGGAAGCGGGAGCCGCCATATCAGCCTTGTACAGCCCCTTTTGCAGCAAGCGGAGCGCTTCGGCGAATTCCGCCCCGGTCTGAAACCGTTGGTTCGGCTCCTTGACCAGCGCTTTTTGCATGAATTGGTCGATGGCGTCCGGCAGGTCGATGTTCAACTTGCGCGGCGGGATCGGCTCTTCGTTCACCACGCGGTAAATCACGCTGGTGATGCTGTCGCCGCCGAACGGTTTTTCGCCGGTGAGCATTTCATAAAAAATGACGCCGAGCGCGAAAAGGTCGGCGCGGCCGTCCACCTTGCGTCCGCGTATCTGCTCCGGGGCCATGTAGCTGGGAGTGCCCAGCACCGTGCCGGTGGTGGTCAACGTGGAGTTTGAAAGGCGCGCCAGGCCGAAATCGGCGATCTTCGGCACCTTGCCGCCGGCCATCATGATGTTCGCCGGCTTGATGTCGCGGTGGACAATCCCCTTCTGGTGGGCGTGATCCAGGCCGTCGGCGATCTGCCGGACGATGTCGATGATCTGGTCGTAGTCGGTGAACTTGTTCTGCTTGATCATGTCTTCGAGGGATCCCCCTTCGAGGAACTCCATGGCGATATAGGTCAAGTCCCCTTCATCGCCAACGTCGTAGATGGTGAGGATGTTCGAGTGTTGCAACTGGGCGGTGGCGCGCGCCTCGACGAGGAAACGCTCTTTCACCTGGAGCTGTTGCTCGTCTTCCTTGTTCAATCCGAAATGGATGACCTTGAGCGCGACCGTCCGCTCCAGCTTGGGGTCGCGGCCCTTGTAAACCACCCCCATGGCGCCGCGGCCCAGCTCGCTTACTATCTCGAATCGTCCCAGTGTTTTCGGTATCATATTTCCAACGAAGTATATTTCAAATCAAGCGATTGTGCCACTTCTTCGCACGTTAACAGGCCTTTATGCACATTTACGCCGGGGCGCAGCAGGACATTTTCCCGAAGGGCCATTGTAATCCCTTTTTGCGCTATTTCAAAAGCATAAGGAAACGTGGCGCTGGTGAGGGCAAGCGTGCTGGTGCGGGGAACCGCCCCGGGCATATTCGCCACGCAATAGTGCAGTACGCCGTCCACCACATATGTGGGATCGTGGTGCGTGGTGGGACGGCTGGTTTCGACGCATCCTCCCTGATCCACCGAAACGTCGACGATCACCGCGCCCGGCTTCATTTCGGCGACCATCTGGCGGGTAACAAGCCGCGGCGCTTTCGCGCCGGGAATCAGCGCCGCGCCGATCAGGAGGTCGGCTTTGCGCGCGGCGGCGCGGATGGTGAGCGGGTTGGCATAGATGGTTTCCAGCCTCCCCCCGAAAATGTCATCAAGATAGCGCAGCCGTTCCAGCGATTTGTCCAGCAGCTTTACGCGCGCCCCCATGCCGATGGCGATTTTGGCGGCATTGGCCCCCACGACCCCGCCGCCGATGATGACGACGCGCGCGGGAGCCACCCCCGGCACCCCGCCCAGCAGCACGCCGCGGCCTCCGTTGCCCTTTTCGAGGTATTTCGCCCCTTCCTGCACCGCCATCCGTCCGGCTATTTCGGACATTGGCACCAGCAGCGGCAGTGAGTGTCCCGGTCCCCGCACGGTTTCATAGGCGATGCCGATGATCTTTTTCTCCAGAAGCCGCTCGGTGAGCGTCTTGTCGGCGGCAAGGTGGAGGAACGTGTAGAGAATTTGCCCTTCCCGCATGTGGTCGAATTCGGGATTGATCGGCTCCTTCACCTTCACCACCATTTCGGCGCGGCGCCAAAGCTCCGGGGCGGCGCCGATGATTTCAGCCCCTTCGGCGGCGTAGACATCGTCGGAAAAGCCGCTCCCCTCCCCCGCCCCTTTTTCGATGAGGACGGCATGGCCGGCCAACGCGAGGCTCCGCGCCCCGGCGGGGGCAAGCCCCACGCGGTATTCATCCGCCTTGATCTCGCGCGGAACTCCGATAATCACCCTGGCATCCTCCCGATAAATGTTCCGTGGCTGAATCATTATATAATCCCGTACATGGCGATGCATGATGAAAATCTCAAGGAACGGATCGCGGCAAACCTGGCGGAAATCAGGCGCAACGTCGCCGCCGCCTGCGCCCGCGCGGGACGGCGGCCCGATGGGGTAACGCTGGTGGCGGCCACCAAGACGGTGGGGACGGAAGCGATCCGCGCGGCGCTGGCCTGCGGCGTCACGGTGCTGGGGGAAAACCGGGTGCAGGAGGCGCGTGAAAAATTCGCGGCAATAGGAAATGCCGCCGAATGGCATCTCATCGGCCCGCTGCAGAAGAACAAGGTAAAATACATTTTCGACATCTTCAGCATGGTTCACTCGGTGGACAGCGTGGAACTTGCGGAGGAAATCAGCCGCCGCGCCGCCGTGCGCGGAGTGGTGATGCCGGTGCTGCTGGAAGTGAACATCGGGGAAGAGGCGAACAAGCATGGCGTGGCGCCGCGGACGGCCGTGGCGGCGGCGGCGAAGATAGCGGCGCTGCCGAACGTCCGGCTGCGCGGACTGATGGCGGTGCCGCCGTTCTCGGACAACCCGGAGGCCTCCCGTCCGCATTTCGCGCGCCTGCGGAGCTTCCGCGACGAAATCGCCGCCTTGGGGATGGAAAATACCGCCGTGGATGTACTATCATGCGGCATGACGGGCGACTATGTGGTCGCCGTGGAAGAAGGCGCCACCCATATTCGGATTGGAACGGGGATTTTTGGTGAACGGAAAACTTAAGAACAGGAAGGTCGGGTTCATCGGCGGCGGCGCGATGGGGGAAGCCGTCATCGCCGGGCTGTTGAAAGCGGGGATCTGTCCCGCCGAAGCCGTCATGGCGTCGGACGCCTCCTCCGCGCGGCTGGATCACCTGAAGGCGCGCTACGGCATCGCCGTCACAAAGGACAACATGGCGGTGGTGTCGCGCTCGGACGCGCTGGTGCTGGCGGTGAAACCGCAAGTGATGCCGGATGTGCTGCGCGAGGTAGGACATTCCATCCACGACGATGTGGTGGTGATCAGCATCGCCGCCGGCGTGCGCATCGCCACGCTGATGCAGTTCATCAAGGCGCGGCTGGTGCGGGCCATGCCGAACATCTGCGCCACGGCGGGCGAGGGGGTTACCGCGCTGGTCTCCACGCCCCGCGTGGAAGATGGCGACCGCGCCGTGGCGGAAGAGTTGTTCGGCGCCGTGGGAAGCGTGCTCTGGGTCGAGGAATCGAAAATGGACGCCGTCACCGCCCTTTCGGGCAGCGGGCCGGCTTACGTCTTTTTGATGATGGAGGCATTAATGCAGGCGGGGGTTGAAAACGGGCTTACGCAGGAACAGGCGCGCGCGCTGGTGTACCAAACGGTGAAAGGGGCCGCGGCGCTGGCGATGGAGGGGGAACACCCCGCCGTGCTGCGCGAGAAGGTCACCTCCCCCGGCGGCACCACCGCCGCGGCGCTGCACGAGCTTGAGGCGCACGGAGTGCGCGCCGCATTCATGGCGGCCGTATCCGCCGCCGTACGGCGTTCGAAGGAGCTGGGCTGATGTTCGTCTTCACCAATTTTCTCGATGCCGTCGCCGGCATTCTGGACATGGCGCTGACGTTTTTCATGTGGCTGATCATCATCCGCGCGCTCATCTCGTGGGTGTCGCCCGATCCGTACAATCCGATCGTGCGGTTTTTAATGTCGGCCACCGATCCGGTGCTGCGGCCGGTTCAACGGATGCTGCCGCCGATGTCGGGGCTTGACCTCTCGCCGCTGGTGGTGATATTCATCATTTACTTCCTTCAGGCGTTTGTCGTCCGCACGCTCCACGACATCGCCCTCCGCATGAACTGATCCGTGCATGGATGGGCCAGTGACGGCGGCGGTCAACGGCGCCCGGATAACCTGCCGCGCCGTCCCCGGCGCGTCGAAAAGCGCCATTGCGGAAATCACGCCGGATGCGGTGCGGGTGCGCGTGGCGGCGCCGCCGGTGGAGGGGAAAGCGAACCGGGAACTGGAACGGTTTTTGGCCAAAACGCTGGGGCTGCCCAAGAGCGCCGTGGCGGTTATAAAAGGTGAAACGGGAAAATTGAAAAAAATTCTCGCGGCCGGCATCACGCCGGATGAGGCAATGAAGAAAATAAGGGACGCACTATGATTAAAACAGTCGAGTTTGTGGAAAACGGCCATGTGGCGCTCATCGACCAGCGCCTGCTCCCCACCGAAGAGGTGATCGTCACCTGCGCCACATATCAGGAACTGGCCGAGGCGATACGGAACATGACCGTCCGCGGCGCGCCGGCCATCGGCGTGAGCGCGGCGGGCGGCTGCGCCCTCGGCGCGCGGCGGATCGCCACGGACAACCTCGCGGCGTTTAAAACGGAATTTGAGGAAATCTGCCGCGTCATCGCCGGCACCCGCCCCACGGCGGTGAACCTCTTCTGGGCGGTGGACCGGATGCGCCGCGTGGCGGCGGCCCATAATGGCCCGGTGGCGGCGCTGAAGCAGGCGCTTGTCACCGAAGCGGAAAAAATACTGGTGGAAGACCTCTTCATCAACGAAACCATGGGGAACAACGGCGGCGCGCTGCTGGCGGACGGCGACACCGTGCTTACCCACTGCAACGCCGGGGCACTGGCCACCGCGGGGCATTTCGGCACCGCGCTCGGCGTCATCAAGGCCGCCCACCTCGCCGGGAAAAACATCAAGGTTTTCGCCGATGAAACCCGCCCCTTTTTGCAGGGGGCGCGCCTGACCGCATGGGAACTGAAAAAGGAGGGGATCGACGTGACCCTCATCACCGACAACATGGCCGGCTACTTCATGAAGAAAGGGGCCATCAATAAAGTGATCGTCGGCGCGGACCGTATCGCCCGCAACGGCGATACCGCCAACAAGATCGGCACCTACTCGGTGGCGGTGCTGGCCAAGACCCACAACATCCCGTTCTATGTGGCGGCCCCCCTTTCCACCATCGATTTCAACATCCCGGACGGCACCCACATCCCGATTGAGGAACGCGACACCCGCGAGGTGAGCCACATCGGCAACCGGCAGGTCGCCCCGGACGGCGTGCGGATACTCAACCCGGCGTTCGACGTGACCCCCAACGAATACATCGCCGCCATCATCACCGAAAAAGGGGTGGCACGGGCGCCGTTCATCGAATCGCTGGCGAAATTGCGGAGTTGAAACTCTTTTGTTTGGGAAATAACTCCCCCGCCCATGTTACAATTGTAACGTTTTGGGGATAGGCCGGATTTGACAAACAGGGGGAAACACCGATGACGCTCGACGAAATCCGCGAGATCGCGAAGGCAATGGGCATCCAGTCCGTTCAGAAATACGAGAAGAAAGAAGACCTTATCTGGACAATCCAGATCGCGGAAGGCTATACCGACTGCTACCTCCGCATCCCCGACTGCACCAACGAAAAGTGTGCATGGTTCGATAACTGCATCCGGAAAATCGAAGACTGATTCATTCCCCCCGCCCCCGGATCAAAGGCCATTGCCGCGCGCGGCGGGCTTTTTCTTCCGGCTGTAGAGCTTGGCCGAAGGTTTTACCTTCGTCGGCGGCGGCATGGGAAGCCGAACGCTTTTTTTAAGGCGGCGCTTTTTCACTTTGGTTTAAGGAAACGCACATTAAAAATGCCCCAATCATTGGGGAAATGCCAGGAAGCCCCACCTATTGGAATCTTCAATGTGTTGTATTGCCTTTTGTTTTTTTAAAAGCGGAGACAATAGCATGCGTTAGTATCTGAAAACTTTTGTCGTCCGCTAAATGTTGCGGATCGGCCCACTTGTTCCTGTCTTCCGTAATGTTATTCACGGTGTCAAAATCAACCACTTCAGGGCCCAAATTAATCATGTCATTTTTAAAAATGTTGTATTCCCTCAAAAGATTATGTTTCTCTATTCGCTTTTGAACGTCGACGTGAACAGGCGGGATAAAAAGGACAATCGCGATATTATGCTCGCGGCAATAGGCAACAATCCGGGCAAATTCGCGGTACAAATCATTCGGTCTTTCGTATCCATACAGCATTGTATCTGCCGTAGATAATGCCCTATTCCATAACTTATCCTTGTCTTCCAGATTGGTTTCGGCGGGCCGATCCTCCAGAAGTAACCTGATAAGCTGGAAACTGGACTTGGCTGTGAACATGCTTGTGTAATACTTGGATGGCTCGTTCAATAATTGCACCATCTCCGGGATGATGTTCGACGAATACCTCTTCGTGTACGCAAGAAAGGATATGGAAAAAACAACCGAATCTATGCGCTGGCGGGAGGCTATCCACCAGAAAAGGTCTCTTTCCTCATATAAGGTTCCTCCGCCTAAACTTAAATTGTAAAAGTTACCCATCCCTTCATTTTTAAACGTATCAACATTTAAGCCGCCAGATCTGCTGTCACCAAAAATAAAGTTGCGCACCGGCGGTGAATGATTGAATTCAACTATACTAAACAGCTTGCCGTTCATAATATTCCCAACCATCTTTTTTTCGGCGAGAATGTCATTTGTGCCGCGGAAATTAAACGGATCAAAGAAATAGTTCAGGGTGAATACGGAGAGGACAACCCCCCCGGCCAGCATAATAACACTCCAAAACCAGGTTTTTGGCTTCATAATTTAAAACTGAAAATAAAGGAATTCCGAGACATGTTTGCCATGAAGCAACGCATAAATCAGCGTGAGGGTTGTAAACAAACAATTGGTGAGATTGAATTTCATTTTTTCAGCCAATTCGTTGCTGTTTTTAATGAAAAGAATGGTGAAAACAAGTATCGGAAATATAAGCATATAATGCATTACTTCAACACCCGAGAAGGAAAGACGCCCGGAATGCTCCACGCGGAAGTAGTCGTAAATCGAATCCAACTGGGCAATCTTGGGAAATACAATGCCGTTTAACCCAAGCATGCCTTTGTACACCTTTATGGTATCGATAAGAGTTACCGCACGAAATGGAACTAAAGAGACTATGATCACATTAAAAGTCAACAACCATGCGAGATGGCTTGGCAATGTGAACACCTTGTATTTACGCCACATGTGGTTGACAACCAATCCGCCGGAGTGTATCAAGTAAAAAAGCATGAATCCGAACGCCGCTCCGTGCCAAACCCCGGCAATGATGAGAGTTACAGTCATGGCAAATATCGCCCCGGAAAAGGTTATCTTTTTCATGCTGCGCAGAATTGGAGCGTAAATATAGGTGAAGATGAAGATTGTGAACGACATGTGCCATCTCTGCCAGAACTCAATCAAGCCTTTTGCCTTATATGGCGAATTGAAGTTGATCGGAAGTTTTATGTTGAAAAGCATAGCGCTTCCCACCGCCATATCTGAATAGCCTGAAAAATCAAAATACAATTGAAGAGTGTACGCCGTTGAGCCAATCCAACTTTCAAAAAAGCTCGGGTGAGACAGGGTGTCATAAACGATGTCCGCGTAAGGTTTCAGTTCGTCGGCGATAACGCCCTTTTTGAACAACCCTATAGCGAACAAAAAAACGCCCAATGAAAGATTTTTGTAGCTCGGTAGTTTTGCCCTCATGCTTTCAAACTGCGGTATCATTTGCTTGTGATGGATGATGGGGCCTATTAGCAGATGCGGAAAAAACGTTACAAACACCGAATATGTCAGCATGTTTTGCTCTTTTACGACACCCTCGTAGCTGTCAATAAGGTAGGCAATTTGGGTTATGGTATAAAAACTGATTCCCAAGGGCAGCAAAATGTTTTTCGCCAAAACATCCATATTGAAGAAAAAATTGACATGGTAAATAAAAAAATCGACATACTTGAAGTAGCCGAGCATAAGCAGATTTGCCGCTATGGCAAAGATAAGCAGCTTCTTTTTATGCGCCAGAGACCGCCCTTCTTCCTGAAGAGCCGCTCCCGCCGTAAAGTTGACCGCTATGCTTAGAAACAGAAGTGAAAGATAAGAG
>JACRGQ010000016.1 GCA_016217735.1 Nitrospinota bacterium | reverse complement strand
GACTGGGCGGACATCTCCTCGGAACCGCTGGCAAGCTGCGACGAGATCGCCGCCATCTCTTCCGAGGAAACGGCAAGGGTTTTGGCGTTCTGGCCGATTTCGACGAACATGTTTCTGAGATCGGCGACCATGGCGTTCACGGATTTGCCCAATGCCCCCACTTCATCCCGCGAGGTGACGGGCACTTCCCGCGTGAAATCGCCTTCCGCGAGGGATGCAACGACGTTCAAGGTGTCATTCACGCTCTTGGTCAAGGCCCGCGCGATTGAGAGCGAAACGGCCAAAGTCATAAGCATGGCCGTTATCGTTATAATCCAGGTGTTTCTCAGGGCCGCTTTGCTCTCCGCCAATCTCGCTTCCGTGATCCGTGTCATTTCCTTTTGCAAATGGCCGGCGATCAGCTTATCGTTGAGCAGATTTATTTTTTCCGTTTGCGCCTTGGACCATTCTTTGGGATCTTGGCCAAAACCGCCCCCCGTGGCGGCTCTTTGGAAAGCGGCCGTCTTTATCGCCTTGGCGTTCTTTGATATCTGGTCGCCAAGAAAAGCGTAGAATATTTCTCCGTCGGCCTTGGACATGACCGTCAAGTACATGGCTTGTAAAGAATTCTGTTTCTGGGTAAAGTCGGCCAAGTCGCGCTCCATGCCGGGCGTAAGCCTGTCGGTGGCAAACACCATGTTAAGGGTTGCCCGTTCGAGGCCCATCAGCTCTTTATAGAGTTGCAATATGTAATAGCCGAGGAAGCGGTTCGAGAACTCACCGTCATTTACAAGACTCGGCATTCCACCGATCACGTCAAAAGAAGCGCGATGGATTCCCGAATAGACTTCAATAGCATCCGGGCCATCCATCGACAAAGCGCTTATGGCTTCCCGTTTGCTTTTCAGGTCGTCGATCCTCTGCGCTAATATTTTTAGTGGTTCCTCCAGATTTTTGTTGCCGAAGCTTTCCATGAGTTTTCCAAGCGCCTCGATTTTCTTGTCGGTGGCCCCTCTCTGCGCCTCAAGCTCCGGCCTGAGATTGTTGCCTTTGGAGGCGAGAAACCCCACTGACATACCGCGCTCTTTCTGCAATTCGTGAACGATCTCGCTTAAGTTGACAGCCAAGTCGCGCATCCCGGCGAAATCGGCGATTTCATTCAACGCCCCATTTTTTTCCATGATGCTGACGGCGGAATAATAAAGCAAGGCGATCAGCGTGGGGGCAATAATGCCGGCCAACTTGTATTTAAGCGGAAGATTGTTGAAAAAATCCCTGAGAAACCGCATGACGCAAGACCTCCCCGGCATCACCCTTTATTTTGGCCGGATCCCCCCAATCCGGTTTTTTCCCCAGATGCGTGTTATGCCAATAATGCAGGGACTACGAGGGATCAAGAAATATGATAACACAACTTTTGGCTGGCCGGGGGACGGACGGGGCTTTTGCGGGGATTTTCGCCCTATCGTTTAACGGCTACTTTGGCGTCGGCGCCGCTTCCGGCCTGGCGCACCCGGTGAAGAATGGTGCTCTTATGGGTGATGGATTCGAAATCCACCCCCATGCCCTGAACGTTTTCACACGCTCCAAGCAGCAAATACCCCGCTGGCGAAAGCATCTGATGCATCTGCCGCATGATTTTCCGCTTGGTGTCGTCATCAAAATAAATGAGGATGTTCCGGCAAAAGATCACATCAAACCCGCCCAGCGCGGTAAACGGCTCGGTGATGTTTATCCGGCGGAATTCGACGATGGATTGCAGATCATGGCCGACGGCCCAACCGGAATCGGTTTTCGTGAAGAACCGGTCACGCCGCTCCGCCGAGAGGCCGCGGGCCATTTCCATGTCGGAATAGCGTCCCGATATTGCCTGCGCCAGTACACTGCTCGAAATGTCGGTGGCGAGGATGTCAAAGTCCTCAACGGTTACCCCCTTATGGCCGTTGGCCTTGACATGTTCGTGTATCAGCATCGCCATGCTGTAAGCCTCCTGGCCGGTGGACGCCGCCGCGGACCAGATGCGCACCTTCGCGCCCCTGCGTTGGATCGGGCTTTTCTTCCGTTGGATGATTGTCTGCTCCAGGATGGGCAACAGCTTGTCCCGGAAGGTGTCGAACGGGTGGCCATCGCGGAAAAACGATGTTTCATTGGTGGTCATGGCCTCGATAACATCGTCCCGCAGACGGGGATCCGCGCCCGTTTTCAATTTATCGATAAGCCCCTGAAACGACCCGCCGCCGGCGGTTTTCGCAAGGTTGAAAAGCCGTTGTTCGACCAAATACTGTTTTTCATTGCCAATACTCAGCCCGCAGGCCTTATATATGTAGTTGGTCAGTTCCGCGAATTCCTGCGGTTTTAGCTTCATGATGTTCCCTCTCTTCCCTTAAAGGGAATATCCGGCGCGGATTGAAATATCTTTCCGCGCCTCCCTTCTGCGGTCAATTTCACGCTTAACCGCCTGCGGAATGTCCGCCAGCGGCAAAACTTCATCCACAATGCCGGCCGCCACGGCGCTCCCCGGCATACCCCACACCACGCTCGACGCTTCATCCTGCACGATGAGGTGCGAGCCCGCGCGCTTCAGCGGAGCCGCCCCTTTCGCGCCGTCACTCCCCATTCCGGTAAGAATCAAGGTGATGACATCGCCGCTATACACGGATGCCGCCGAACGGAACAACACATCCACCGAAGGACGGCAACCGTTTTCCGGCGGCTGGCCGTTGAGGCCGATGTTGATGCATCCGGTATCGTTCTTGCGCAACACCATATGCATGCCGCCCGGCGCGATATAAATGTGATCGCCGCTGATTTCCAGGCCATCGGCGGCTTCCACCACCGTATGGCGGCACTTGGCGTTGAGGCTGGCGGCGAGGGATGCCGTAAAAAGCGGCGGCATATGCTGAACGATGAACATCGGCAAATCGACCGCCGCCGAAAGCTCTGGAAGCATTGTGGCAAGCGCCTTGGGTCCCCCCGTCGAAACACCGATAAGCACCGCCCGCGCGGCGCCGGCCGGAGCCGATTTGGCGCCGGCGGCGGGTAACACCACAGCTTTCGGCGCCATGGGGGGTGGTGCGGGACGCGTCTCGGCGGCGGGACTTTCAACGCCAAACCGCCGGGTCAGCACTTTGCGCTTGAGGGTGTATTGGCGGATTTTTGCCGTCAGGCTTTTTTTCAAGCGCTCGGTGTTGGCCGCCTGCCCCCCTTCATTCGGTTTTTCGATGAAGTCGAATGCTCCCGCCTCAAGGGCCTGGATGGTCGTATCAACGCCGTATTTGGTGTGGGAACTGACCATAATGACGCCGATGCCGTATTGATGACCGCTCGCGGCATTGAACTCCTGAATGGCCTTCAGCGCGTCAAGTCCGTTCATCACCGGCATTTCCACATCCATTGTCACCACGTCCGGCGGCACGGCGGCGGATTTGATAAATTCCAGCGCCTTCGCGCCGTTCATCACCGACCCCACAATTTCGATGTCGCTTTCTCCACGCAACGCTTCTTCCACGAAGCGCCGGAATATAAGCGAGTCGTCAACAACGAGTACTTTTATTTTTCGATCCACCGACAATGCCTCTGTTCTCCAATAATGCGGGCAGTTCCCGTCCTCGGCGCAAGAGCGCCGGGGGTTGTTTTTTCTGCCATGCTAGATGTTCATTATAAAGAGCGGGCGCGAAAAACGCCACATTTTAGGACATTATTGTCCCACCGGATTTTCCTGGCACTGGCGCCAGAATACGTCGGCGTAAAGCGTTCTACATCAATAATTCCCGCCCACAACAACGACATTGGCGGGTGGCCTATGTCCGTTGCCGTTGTTTTCCACTTTAAAGCGGGAGACCATCGCTTGCATTGAACTCGCCATCTTCGCCAATTCACCGGACGATGAGTTGATCTGTTGGATGCCGCTGTTGTTGTCCGCCACCGCCTTGGATATCCCCTGGATGTTCGAGGAGACCTCGTTGGCGCCGCGGGCCGCTTCGCCCGAGTTCCGGCTTATCTCCGTCGCTCCCTTTGCCACTTCGGCAATTGAGCCAGCGATATCAACCGCACCCTTGCTCACTTCCGACACGTTGCGGGATATCTCGTTCGCCGCCGCCGTCTGCTGATTCACCGCACCGGTGATGCTTTCCACGGATGTGTTGATCTTCCCGATGATGTCCGACACGTCGGAGATCACTTTCACCGCGCTGGTGGTGCTGCCCCGCACCCCGTCGATCTTCGCCGCGATTTCTTCAGCGGCCCGGGCGCTCTGGTTCGCCAACTCCTTAATCTCGTTGGCAACGACCGCGAAGCCCCGGCCCGCTTCGCCCGCGCTGGCCGCCTCGATGGTCGCATTCAGCGCCAGCAGGTTCGTCTGCTCCGCTATCCGCTTGATCATCGCCGTGACTTTGCCGATCTCGTTGGCCGCCGCGCCGAGCGTCTGCATGGTATCGCAGGCGTTTTTGGAAAGCCCCATGGCGTCGCCGGCAACCTTGGACGTTTCATCGGCGCTCTTGGCCACTTCGCGGATGGACTGCGACATCTCCTCGACTGAGGTGGCGATGGAGCGCATATTCGCCGACACCTGCTCCGCCGTGCCCGAAACGGCGGTGGCGTTCATGCTCGCCTCTTCCACCGCCGTTGCCATGGAGTTGATATTCGACGACATCTGTTCGGTGGCGCTGGCAACACCCACCGACTGCTGCGACATCTGCTCGGAACTGGCGGAAAGCTGCGACGAAATGGCCGTTAGTTTCTCCGCCGATGCCGCCAGCGTGCGGGAGCTTCCGCTGATTTCTTTAAACATCCCGCGCAGATATTCCACCATGCCGTTGAAGGTCTCGCCCATCACGCCGATTTCATCGTGGCTGGTAATCGGCACTTCCCGCGTAAAGTCCCCTTCCGCCACATCCCTGATTACTTCCACCATGGCAATAACCGGGCGGGTGATGGAGCGGGAAAGGTAATACCCCAGCATCAGGGCGAGGATGAAGCCGATAATAGCCGCAGCGGTCAAAACGATGAAAAACTTCTCGGCATTCGCCACCGCGATGCTTGACGCATTGCCCGATTCAGCGACATTAAGCGCCATTAAACCATCAAGATACGTCATCATATCTTCGTGATTGGCGCGGACCTCCAGGTAAAAGGTCCAGAATTTTTCGTCCAAGGCAACCACCTTTGCGTCCTTGGGTAGAATGCTGGCGTCCAATAGCGCGTCTTTTTGCTTTGAAATTTCGATCAGCGCCAATGACTTACGTTTATACTCTCCAAACTTTTCTATGAACGACTCGGCAAGGTCATTACTATCATCGGCTTTTTTAAAGCCGTCATAGATTTTCCAGTTTGTTTCAATTGCGTTAAACTCGTCTTCAAAATTGTACTGGGTCTTGCGCATATCCGGCATGGCAAGTGGATTGGCAAGGATAAGTTGATTGACTTGGCTGCGCCAGAGTAACCCGCGCACATCCGATAACACCCCAATTGTGGGAATGTAAATTTCATCAATACCCGTCGCGGCTTTCTCGGAACTTTTTATGCCCGCCATGCCGATGCCGGCTACGACCGCGCCGATAAGCGCCACCAAGGCGAATCCGCCCAAGAGCTTTGTCCGAATGCTAAAACCCCGTGATTTGCCGACAGCTTCCATGTTCCGCCCCTCCTCGATCCGTGTGGCCCCGCCGCTATATTTGGTGACGCCCTTCTTGTCCGTCATTGAATAATCACCTTTAATATATTCATTTTTGTTACTTGGTTTCCATCGATCCCAGGAATTTCCGGGCATCCAACACCACCAGCAAGGACTGCGGCAATTTGCAGACGGATTGAACCATGCCCGCGGCGCCCATTTTATCCTGTCCGCCGCCATCCCCGCCCCCCGTCTCTATCTGGTCGCTTGATACTTCCACCACATCGCCGATCTGATCCACCAACACGCCAAACGGCTCCCCGACGGTGTTCTTGAAAATAACCAGGCAGCTCTTGCGGTCGATTTCCCTGCTCTCGAATCCGAGCATCGGGCGGAGATCGAGTATCAGGTATACCTGTCCCCGTATGTTCACATACCCCTTCACCTCGCGGGGCGCGTGAAAAATGGGAGTGATGGCGACTTCGGGGTGGATTTCCTTCACGTCCAAAATCTGCACGCCAAAGAGCCGGCCAGAGAGCCAGAAGGTGCAAAACTGCCGGTTTTGCACCGCCAACTTTTCCTTTTCCTTTTCCTTTTCCGGTTTATGCGCGGCGAGCGTTTCCATGCTATTTCCCTCCCTCAATTCCTGTTGCCCGCGCCGATATCCATCAGTTCCGCAACGCTGGCGAGCAACTGGTCACGGCTCATCTTCAACTCATAATGGTTGAACCCGGCGTCTTTGGCGTTTACCCTGTCCCGGTCGTTATTGAGCGCGGTAAGGGCTATCGCGGGTATGCCCTTTTGCCGTGATCCGGCGCGCAGGTTTCGTATAAAGGTCAGGCCGTCCATGACCGGCATTTGGATGTCGGAAATGACAAGGTCGAATTCGCGGGCATCCAGTTGCGCAAGGCCCTCCTGGCCGTTTCCGGCCTCCGCCACTTCGTACCCTTCCGCCTCGAGATATTTTTTCACCAACCGGCGGTAGAAAGGGGAATCTTCCACAAGAAGTATTTTGCCGCCGGTTTTCCCGGCGCCACCGGCGGGAAACCAGGCCGGCTCCGCTTTCCGGATAAGCGTGTCGATATCCAGGAAAAGGGTCATCTTGTCCTTGATGATGGCGGTGCCAAGAAGCCCTTCCTCGGCGTATGAGTCGGTATTCAGCTCCACGCCGGCCTCAATGGTATCCAGCAATTGCGATACCAGCACCCCGAACGGATGGCGCGCCATGCGCGGGATGATGAGGAACATCTCTTTTTTGTCCGCGGCGGGAGAGACCGCCAGATGCTTGTCCGGCCGCAGGATGAGGGTGGACTGGCCTTCGATGGTGATATATTCGCGGCCGCCGATGCGCTCGATGTTTTCCGTTTTGATGGCTTCGATCCGCTTGATGAGGGAAAGCGGGGCGGCAAGCTGCTCGGCGGGACCGCTTTTGAAAAGGAGCACCCGCTGCATATCCGTCGCGCGCAACGCATTGCGGTCCTGTGCGGCTTCCTTGGCGCCGCCATCGAAGCTGACCCCGGCGTGACGGGCCACGCCCTGCACGTCCAGGATAAGCGCCACGCGGCCGTCCCCCATCACCGTGGAACCGGCATAGCATCCAAGCGATTTCACCGCCGGATGCACCGGCTTCACCACGATCTCCTCGGTGCCGATGACTTTGTCCACGACGAGGCCAAAGGAGTGGTTCACAACATTCACCACAATGAAATTGAGCGAGTGCGGCGCCTGTGACGCCCCTTCCGTTGCATTGCCCGCGAGTTGGGCAAGGTATTTCTCCTGCTGTTTCCGGTTGTCTTCGGTGATCGCCGAACGGTCGGCGGCGGTAAACGGTTTGGGGCGTTTCAGAACCTCGTCGATCCGCACAATGGGGAGCAGCTTGTCGCGCAGGCGGTACACCTCGGTGTCACCGGCGCACTCTATCTTCGTCGCGACATCTTCGTCATACAGGCAGACCAACTCCTCCAGATTCACCTGCGGGATGGCGTAGCGGTATTTCCCCACCATCACGATGAGGCACGGGATGATGGCCAACGTCAGCGGCAACCGCATATGGACGGTGGTTCCCTTGCCCACCTGCGAATCAATATCCAGCGTGCCGCCTAACCGTTCGATGCCGGTTTTCACCACGTCCATGCCGACGCCGCGGCCGGATACGTCGCTTAACTGTTCGGCCGTGGAGAAACCGGGGAGCAAAATGAGCGAAACGATATCCTTCTCGGGCATTTCAGCCAACTCGGCTTCCGTTTTGAGTCCCTTCTCCAGCGCTTTGCGGCGGACGACCGCCGGGTTTATCCCTTTGCCATCATCCGACATTTCTATATTTATCTGGCCGCTGCGGTGGTAGGCGCGAAGGTTAACCTTGCCGGCCTCTTTTTTGCCCGCCTTGACCCGGTCGGCGGGCAATTCTATGCCGTGGTCGCATGAATTGCGGACGAGGTGCGTCATCGGGTCCGCAAGGGCTTCCAGAATGGTGTTGTCCAGTTCCACGTCGCTGCCGGTGATATCCAGTTCAATCTGTTTGCCCAGCTTGTTGCCGAGATCGCGCACCACGCGGGTAAACCGGTTGAAGAGGTTGCCGATGGGCTGCATGCGGGTGGCCATGATGGTTTCTTGCAATTCCGAGGTGACGATATCGAGCCGCTGGATGTTGGCGCGGCTGTTCGGATTGGAGCGGTCTTCCGAGAGCAACTGCTGGTTACGCACCAAGACCAGTTCGCCGGCAAGCTGCATCAGCTCGTCCAGAATGCTCAGCTTTATCCGGATGGTTTCCTGCCGCCGGTCGACGAAATCCGCCCTTTCCCCTCTCCGCTCGGTAAAAGCTGGTTTTTCCCCTTGAAGGGGATTCGCCCTTTCGGGCATTTCCACGGCGGATAGTTTAGCTGTTTCCTCCGCAGCCGCTTTTGCTTCCGCAAAAACGCTTTCCATCGAAGGGTCGTTCGCCACGCCGGCCGTGTCATCGGCCAGCGAAGGCGACGCGGCGACAAAAGCATCCAGGCGTTCCACCACCTTATCGGCGTTCTGGTTTTTTATTTTTTCAACGTCATCGACCACGTTGCGGATGCCGCCCAGGATAAAAGCATCCAGACGGGCCACCACTTCGGTGATGTTGTGGCTGTTGCTGTTTGCAACGTCATCGACCATGCTGCGGATGCTGTCTATGGCCGCCAAGAGCGCGTCCACAAGGCCCGGTTTCAGCGTCAGTTCGCCGGCGCGGAGCATCGAGAGCAATGTTTCCGCCGCATGGGCCACCGCTTGCAGTTTGGTGAGGCCCACGAAGCCGGCCGTCCCCTTGATGGTATGCACCACGCGGAATATCAGGTTCACCGCTTCGATGAAGCCCGCGCTCCCGGCCTGTTTCTCCAGGCTTAGAACAACCTCCTCCACAGTCTCCAGATGTTCTTTCGCCTCGGTGACAAAATCGTCCAGAATGGACTTGTCTCCCAGCAGATCTTCCATTTCCATCTCCCCTCCTTACAATTCCAGACGAGGCTGAATCAGAGATCGCTTAACGGCACGGTTGTAACATATAAAATGCCTTGGCGGCCGCCGATCCCCGTTTATCCCTTTATCCCACACGATATTCTACTATAATTTAATAACCGTGAAATGCGGCTAAAATAAAAACAGCGAAACGCCCCCGGCGCAAAGAGCCGCAACCAATGCCGTCCACCCCAATAACCGGCGCGCTTGTGCGATTACCAGTTCATCCATCGGTTTGATTTCGTCCCCCAGCCACGGCTTTTCTTTCACAATGCCGCCATAAACACTCGGCCCGCCCAGCCGCACCCCCAGCGCCCCGGCAAACGCCGCTTCCCCATGCGCGCTGTTGGGGCTGGGATGTTTCAGGCGGTCACGCCACCCTATGACCACCGCCTTTTGCGGATTCAACCCCGCCAGCCACGCGGCAACAGCGATGACGGCCAGCGCGGCACGCGCGGGGATGAAATTGGCGAAATCATCAACGCGGGCCGGGATTTTCCCAAAGCGCTCGTATCGCTCGTTCCGGTAGCCGACCATCGAATCACAGGTATTCACAGCGCGGTATGCCATCGCCAGCGGCCCGCCTCCCAGCGCGGCGTACAGCAACGGGCTAATGACGCCGTCCACGCTGTTTTCCGCCACCGTTTCAACCGTGGCGCGCGCGATAGCCGCGCGGTCCATATGCGCCGTATCGCGCCCGACAATCATCGAGAGCGCCGTTTTCGCCCCCGCATCGTCCCCCGCTTCCAGGCGTTTTTCGATCACGCGCGCTTCGGCCGCCAGCGCCGACGGCGAAATGGCGCACCAGACAAGCACCGCATCGCCGATGAACGCCAGACTCCAATGTATCCGCTCCAATGCAATGAGCATCGCCAGCGAAAGGAAAAACACCGCGCCGGGGGTAATAATCGCCAACAGCAGTCCGCCGGCCAGCTCCAGCTTTAAGATGCCGCGGTAGAACCGTTCCTGCGCGGAAATGAAGTTGCCGATAAGACGCACCGGATGCCACGCGGTGTGCGGGTCTTTAAGCAAAAGATCAAGAAAATACCCCAATCCTATTGCGAAGGCGTGCATAAGGCCCCTTTCAGAGCCGTTGTCAAACGGGCATTGTCGGCTCCGCTCCGCACCGCCACGCGGAACCAATATGGATCCAAACCGTCGAAATTGGCGCAATCGCGGATGAGGATTTTCTCTTTCGACAGCAACCGGGATCTCAGTTCCCCCGCCGTGAGGATTTTTGATTCGATCTCGATGAGGAGATAGTTCGCGCAGGTGGAAAAAACCCGCAGGCCGGAAATTGCTTTCAGCGCCGCCGCCAGATGTTCGCGTTGCAATGCGGTTTCCGTCCGCATTTTTTCGTCATCCATTCCCCCTTCCAGCAGGCGGCGGCAAACATGCTCCGCTACGCTGTTGAGTGTCCACGGCTCCTTGGCCGCTTTCAGCTTTTCTATCACCCCCGCCGATGCGGCGGCAAAGCCGGCCCGCAGGCCGGGAACGCCGTAAAACTTGGTGAACGAGCGGAGCACCACCGCGTTGGACGGGATGGCGGGCAACAGTGATAGCTTCGGAGTGAAATCGGCGAATGATTCGTCTATCAGAAACAGCGTAGCCGGGTGTGCGGTGATGAAGTTCCCCAGTGCCACCGGTTCCGCCACGGTGCCGGTCGGATTGTTGGGGGTTCCAATGATGACGATATCGAACCGCTCTTGCAGGCGCTCAACCAATTTCGGGTAATTAAGCGTAAAGCCGTCGTTTTTATTGAGGTATAGCCGTTCCACGTTCGCGCCAGCCAGCCGGAGCGCATCGGCATAGTCGGCGTATGACGGGGCAATGACAAGTCCCCGCTTTACCCCCAAAACGCGCGGGACGAGGTAGAGAAGCTCGGTTGATCCGTTGCCGGGGAGCAGCGCATCGGGGGAAACGGCGTAATGTTTCCCTATCAGTTTTCGCAGGTGGTGATATTCGGGATCGGGATAGTCGCCTATGCCATCGGCGGCTTCCGCAAGCCAGGTTTTGAGTTGATTTCTGTCGGCCATCCTGTTGACGCTGGCGCTGAAATCGAGCACCGACGAGGGGTCAACCCCCGTGGCGAGGGCCGCTTCATATAGATTTCCGCCGTGTCCTTTTAGCATAAAATTAAGTCATGTTAACGCATGGGGAGGCTGTTTCGGCAAAAAAACACCCAGATTGCCGGTATGTTTTTACAGGGGTTACGGTTGATGCGCCGAAGAATAAAAAAAAGAAGGCGGCTCGGGAGGGCGGTTAAACCGCTCACTGTTTGAACCGGGGCCGGAAATCCGCACGCCCCAAAGGGCTTTTCAGCGGCCGGCGGCGCGGTTCTTTTTTTAAACCCGAAGTCGTCTTCCAATAGAAGTATCGCAGGTTTCAGGGAAACAATCAATAATTATTTTGGGTTATTCCTCTTCTTGGGTTTCAGCGCTTTGCCGGTGAGGTGGATTTTCAGTTCGGGGTTTTTGGGATCGTTTGAGCGGATAACCACGAAGTCGTCTATTTTTCCCGATTTCTCCGGCTTGTAAAAAAGGGTCAGCTCTATCTTCTTCCCTTTCTTGATCGCCTTTTCGTTCAGCCGCACTCCCGCTTCATTCGGGGCGGCACCACCCCTGAGATAAAGATCGCCGTCCCCTTTGTTCTCGACGATAACTTTGAAGAGCGCGGTCCCCCCCATTTTGAATGTGCCGAGGTGTACCTTGTCCGGCGTTACGCTTATGACCGGATCGGGAAGATTGATTATAAGCTTTGAGGGATCGAGCGTCTCAATATCCGCCGCGAGGGTTAGGATGTGACGCGCACCGCCCCCCTCTTCAACCGATATGGTGGATTCAAACAGCCCGGCGTGTCCCGCCGGATTGAATGTGGCAACAATCGTCCCCTTTTCCCCCGGTTGATATTCGGTTTTTTCCGGTTTCGCGGCGGTGCAGCCGCACGAGGTTGACACGTTGGCAATGGTAACGAAAGCGGCGGAGGTATTCTGGAAGGAAAAAGTGAATGTCAGCGGCTCGATCTTTTGTATCCGGCCGAAGTTGTGCGCCGTCTGTTCGAACACCAGCCCGGCGGCCTCAGTGATCGTTGAGCAGACCGTCAGCAGCGCGGCAATCAGCCACGCGGCATGACGGCCTTTACCGGTCATTGAGGCGCCTTGGTGACCGTTACCGTAATGGCGCTGAGCGTTGTGCCATCGGCTTCGCGGCGGAATATAACCTCAACCGTACTTCCATCGCTAATTGATGAAGGGAGTATCTTGGCGCCGCTCCTGCCGAAAAACTCGGTTTTCGGCGTTATCACAAATTTACGCTCGCTGGCCAGGAAGTAGCCGTTGCCCGCTTCGCCGAAGAGCAGTACGTTAACCTCGGCATCGCTTGGGGTATACGCCTTGGCCGCCGTGCCGGGCGAAGCCGCCCGGGAAACGGCGGCAAACGGCCCTGACATCAAGCACACCGCCACCGCAAAACAGGCCGCCAATACGCGTTGGTATCTCATAACTCCCTCCATGCGATAATACCGCTGTTAATGTCGGATGCGGGGGTGACCTCGACAACGCTGGCCTGCCCCGTGCTCATCTGCACGTAGGCCTTCAGGCCGGATTCCCTCCCTGAGTGAATCGCGATGCTGGAGGCCATACCGACGCTGGAACTGGCGCTCTTGCGCAACACAGTCGTGTCGCCAGAGCCTAAACCAATTACCGAACTGGTGTACGCGCTGCCGGTTTCATAGTAGGTGGCATAAAACCAACTGTTGCCGCCCAGCGCGCAGGCATCGGCGTCGGGCACGAATGTGGTGAAGAGCACCAAGCCGCCGATGACGGACGGCTTGTTCAAGGCCCGTTCAAGGGAGGTGGTGAGATTCATATACCAGCCGTCCTTCGTGGCTATGAGGCTCATCAGGCCGGCAAAGGTTGTGGCGCCGGTTACGCCCGTCACCGTGTTTACGGCATCGGTGGACACCACTGCATTGGTTACATTTACCAGGGTTGCCGAGGTGACCGAGGCGGAATAACTGCCGGCGGTGTTCAGTGAACCCCATGTGCATGTGGTGCTCCATGCGCCGGTGCTCCCCACCCAGCAGGGATCCTTGATGCCGTAGAACGTCTGCTGGCTGGCATCGGCTTTATCCGCCTGGTTGAGGAATTTGCCCGTGCCGTAAAAGAGCCAAAGGTGTCCGGCCGAATCGGTGGTTGCCGCCGGTGCCGAAGTGATGGTTTGCCCGGCCGGGTCGGTATACATATCGTACATCTTCCAGTTCGCGGGGTTTACATCGTTACCGGCGGTTGTCGGATTGGTAACAAGACGCCACATGCGCGAGTTCCACACCCCCCCATTGGTCTTGTAGGTCTCCCCGATATAGGCGGCTTCGGTATTGTACGAGTTGCCCGTTCCGCCCACCACCGGATTGCTGGCGTTAAAGTCGATATCAACCGTTATCGGGTCGGAGAAGAACGAGTTGACGTCGCTGATCGGGAAAGTGGCCGCCAATGCGCCAGTCTTGATATTAAGGACGAACAGCGAGGCGGTTTGGGCGGAGGTACCGGTGTAATCGGGGAGGTAGGCGGCTTTTGGGCCTGTGCCGATGATGGCAAAGAACTCGTCGCCGACCTTGGCCACCGCCGGATAGGTCATGGAATAGCCAAGCGTGTTATCCCCGGGATTCCACTCCCACAGCGGCACGGGAACGGCGGGATCGGTTATGTCGATGGCGAAGAAGGCCGAGCGCCATTTGCGCAGGTTGGCGGCGGTGTCGCCGTTGCCGTCCACATCATAGGTGGTGTCGGTTATTTCGCCGCCGCCGAACCTCATGCCGCCAATTAACACAGTTTTCCAGTTGGGGGCCGCCTTGGTGCCAAGGTTGATATCGCTTATCTTCACCTTCAGGTCGACGTAATCGACATGCGGGTACGCCGGGTCGGCAAGCCATTTCAGGTGCGGCAGCAGATTATAGGGAATGTAGGCCCACAGTTCCTTGCCGGATGTGGGGTTACCGGTGGTGGCATCAAAAGCGTGCAACATGCCGTCGTTCGCGCCGATATAGACCACCTGTGTGCGGTCTTTGTTCGCATTATAAAATGTTTCGTAGCCCGCATCCTGATAGAGGGCGCTGTAATTCTCCTGCGGCGCGCCCACCACGGTCGGCGTGGAGTGGATGATGTCGCCCAGTTTCCATTGGTCGCCGCCGACGTTAAGCGTCCGGTCCCGATATCCGGTTACCGCGGTTCCACGCACCCAGTTGATCACGTTTGTCGCTTCCGCCACAGTGGAGGTGCGGAGGTATTTTTGCAACGTTCCGGCGTTCGCCGTGGTGAAATCCAGCTTTTCTCCCCCATTCACAACGTTGTTTTTGTTCACATCCAGAAAGGTGAATATGGTGCGCGACGAGGCGGTTGTGGCGGCCAACAGTTCGCCCGCGTCCCAGTCATAGTCGACGAAGCTGGTGAGCTGGGTTGTGGCGGTGACGGTGGTGCCGCATGCGCCCGCCGTCCCGCTCAGCTTGTTGATGACCGTTTCTTTGGCGACGGTGTCGAAGCTGAAGCTGATGCAGTTGCTGTTCTTGTCGAGCAAGGAACCCTTGCTGTCGATCTTCAGCGAAAGAAGGTGTCCGATCCAGGTGATGTCGCGGGTGCCAAGCGCATCAATGATGGTTTTGGACGGGAGGAAGTACGCCTGGTAGATATTTCCCGCGCCGCTGGCCGAGGTGGCAAGAACCGAGATGGCGGTGCCGGATGACGCCCGCTTGAGGATGTCGGTGATTGCGGCCATCAGTTGGGATTCCATGCTGTCGGCGTCGTTCGCCTCGAAATAGGTATCCGGTATGCCGTCGGCGTTGGTATCCCATTCGCTATCCAGCATGCCGTTACCGTTGGTATCCTCTCCGGCATCCAGTATGCCGTTGCTGTTGATATCCTCGCTATCCGGCCTGTTGTTGCCGTTGGAATCGACGAAAGCGCCGTTCTTGGCGGCATTTTTCAGCAGCGTTTTCGCCGCCGCCGAAGTGCCAAAGGTATAAACCGAGTAAAGCGTAATAACCTGGGTGTCGGCTATATCCGCGCGCAGGTCAACGGTATGTCCCCACAGCGCCACGTCGTCAAGATAGTCGGAACCGCTGTTTGGCCATAACACTGCGTCTTGACCATCCCCGTCATAATCCTGAAGCGCGGCGGGGATGTTGGTGTCGCTGGTCGGCTCGCCGTCGGTGATCAGCACCACAAAGTTTTTGCCGCACCGCACATAGGCATTGGAATCGCTGTACCAGAAGGGATCTTTCCCCTGAACATTGGTGGTGTAGTTACCGGGGGCGAAACGCATCGAAGCGTCCTGCTTGAAATAGCCGAGCACCTGATAGAGCGTTTCGGCCAGCGGCGTCATCGTGGCGGGGGCCTTGTTCTCATAGGTGGTGATGAAGTTGGTGCCATAGCCGGGACCGACTATCGGTTCGGCCACATAGCCGCCGTTGGAACTTGAATCGAAGAATGCCAGACCCCACCGCGCCTTGGTGGAAACTTTTTGCATGATGCCGGAAAGGTTGCCGCTCACAAAATCATCGGGTTCCTGCGTGGAGTCTTTTTGAATCCAGACGTTGTAGGTGGCCAGAAGGTTGCCCGCGGATACGGAGGTTTTATAAACTTTCAGGCTGCCGGCGGTGAGATAGTAGATATAAGTGGCTATGCCGCCGCCGGGGTTGTACGCGGTCGTTCCCGCCGCTTGCGTAACGGTAAGGTTTTTTTGTTGATTCCACCCGGTGGGCGACGATTCGCCTTTGTTGACCTGGTTGCCGCCGCCGGTGCGCGATGTGGCAAGGCCGCCGACCAGCACTTTGCGGGCGACGTCTATCTTACGCATGCAGGCCCAGTTCAAAAAGCTGCCGAGATACGGCCCGGCCGCGTTTATCACGAACTTCGTTCCATCATAGCTGTAATGGAGGCTCGCGCTGAAGTAACCGGAGTAGGTTCTCGCCGGGTCATATGCCGCGGAGTAGGCAAACTCGTTCATCGAGCCGGAGTTATCGGCGATGACCATGATATTCGGCATAACGCTGTTGCTCATAAAAAACGGAACGTCGGCATACTCCGCCATCGTTTCAATGGCATGGGCATCGCGCCCGCCGATGGAGAGCGCCGCTAATAAAACGAGAACTCTGGCAACGGGTTTCATAAACATCTGCCACCACCTTCCACACATTTGTAAGTTGCGCGTACCGTTTTTTCGGTATCAGCGATTTTGCTGTATGTGTCAACTTGATAAAGTAGCTGTACGCTCCCCGCCGTGCCGCTGCCGATGCCTTCATAGCGGGCCGCGAACTCGGTCGATGAGCCGGGCGTCAGCTTGCTGAGCGTGAAGTCGATGTCGATACTCGCCGTGTCCCCCATGATGGAAACGGTGGCATTGGCGTTGGCCGTGGAGTCGGGATTAACGCCCGTCACGGCCGAGCCGCTGAGCGATGTCCAGGTATTCTGGATATTACCGTTAATGCCGGCGATCTCTTTTTCAAAGTCGGTGGTGGCATCCCCCGCCGTATTGGTGGTATTCACCGTGCTAAGGTAGGTGGCGGAGACGAGCTTCTTGTTGCCGATGGTGTCCCTGATAAGGCCGGAGGCAAATTCGGCGCCGCCATCGGAGGTGTAGACGGCCTGCTGCTGCGTTTTGTACTTGCCGCTGATTCTAAGCCCCTGCGTGGCGCTCATGATGGCGACCGTCGAGAAAACGGCGAGCACCATCATCACCAACAGGGCAAGGACGAGCGCCGCCCCCCGTTGGTTTGCGGCGGGAGAATATATCCGTTTCATGGTGTTCATCATCTGCTCCTCAAGACCACGCTGCTTGTAAAAAGCTGGGCCGTGTTCTGTTTTGTAAGGTCGTGCTTTGCCCTTGTCTTGGCCAGCACATGTATCGTAACGCCCACCACATCGCTGTACTTGCGGCCGGTTACGCTGCTGTCCGGCAATAAACCGACCGGGGGGTTGGCGACGGCCACCCCGCCGCAAGTAAAGGCAATCGCGGTCGCGGTGGGGGCGGCTGTCGCCACGTAAGTGGGGGCGGCAGTTGCCGGGACAGCGACAGTGCCGCAGACACTGTCGGTGAAGACGTAAGCCCCGGCGCTGCCGGTTCTGTAGTGGTAAACAAAGACGAGATCCTGGATATCGGGAATCTTGGAAGTCCACCCGGATATTGCGCCCGCCGCGTCGATTTGCGCCATCTCAATGCAGCCTGAAGCATTGGCGGCTGATGGATCGCAATCCGCTCCGGTGAAGCGGAAACCGACCCTCTCGTTGCCGTTATTTGCCAGGCTGCCATCGGCGTTGTCATCCATTGTAAAGAAAATCGATTTCGCGGAGGTGATGGCGGCCGGGGAAGTGGTAGCAAAGTTCCCGGTGCTGTCTTTCAGCCCGAACGTGCCGCTTGCCGCTTCGGTGGGATTATATCCCGCCTCGCGCACAAGGCGCGAGAGCGTCCCCATGGCGTTGCGTCCGGTGGTAACCATGCCGGTTACTTTCTTTTCGCCGGAGAAGAGCTGGCTGTTCGACTGGAATATCTTCATGATCACCAGCCCGATGACCGAGCCGATGGCGACCGCCATCAGCACCTCCACCAAGGTCATGCCGGCGCGGCTGCGCAATATTGATTTCATGGTTTATTGCCCCTGTATCGCGGTGCTGACCACTACGTAGTTTTGCGCCGTTCCTTCAAGCCAGCCGACGACGACCGAAACGGTCTTCATGCCGGCAACCGGTATGTTGTCGCGCACCACCCATGCCGCCTGCGGCGTGGTGCTCAACACAAGCGGAGTCGCGCTGCCGTTTTGCGTATAATCCGGGTTGGCGAACATGGCCGACGGGGAAGTCAGCGCATCATTTGCGGTAATGCCGTTTGCAAGCTGTACGGGAATAACATCATCGGCGGTGCCAAGAACCATGTCAGCGCCGAGATTAAAGCCCCCCAGTTCCGTTTTAAGGAGGGGGAGCACCGATGCCCGTATAGTTTCGATCTGTTCCTGCGCCACGGCGCTTGCCTTCACAAAATTACCGCTGTGCTTGTTCCCGCCTATAACCGTGAAAGAGATGGATGAAAGGGCGACCAACGCTATTGAAAAAACAACCGAAGCCATCAACACCTCGAGGATGGTGAAGCCCGCTTGCGCGGTTGATTGCATCCGGCGGAACATGTTTCTCACTGTCATCACCTGAAATAAACGGTTAGCGTCCGCATTTTCTTCCACTTCCGTCATCCTGAGCCAAAGGCGAAGGATCCCTTTCCGGAAAGAGATTCTTCGCTGCGCTCAGAATGACATACATAAATAGTTCTTCACCACCTGTTAATATGGTCTCTCATTATAGCCACGGGGTTGCACATTTTCATTACCTTTTTATGTGCAGATACCGTGCCGATTCGGCATCAACAATGAACACGCAATATCAAACAGATGCAAACAATGCTTGGGAACGCCACTTTGCATAGTACACTTTTGTATACCAACATCCAAATTATTATGAAAAACAATGCTTTTGTTGGTACTTCCGGCTCAATAAGGCACTTCCACCATTATTGTGGCCTGTTTTCCACAATAGCCGATGAAGCTGATATTTAGTTTCAACAGTAACCTGTTAATTATTCAAGCCGTTGCTTATTTGTTTATTCGGCATATATTATGCTAGTTTAAAAACAGTTCTTAATATTTGGGGGGACCGCCTTTCGTGCAACGGTTAAAGTTGGCAGGCTACTAAACAGTTTCAAAAAAGGGGAATTAAATGAAAAAACTGGGTCTCGGTTTATTGACTGCGGCGTTCCTGCTTTCCAGCGGAACGGCGTGGGCAACCAACGGTCACCAACTGGCGGCAGTCGGCGCGTACGGCGCCGGCATGGGCGGAGCGGTAACCGCCGCGCCGTTCGATAGCACCACCGCCGTCACCAATCCCGCCGGGCTTACCAAGCTCGGCCCCCGCGCGGACTTTAATTTTGGATTGTTCATGCCAAAGCGGTCGGTGGATTTCACCGGCACCGGCGGCGCACAGACCAACGGCGGCTCCGATCAATATCTCCTTCCGGCGGTCGGCTGGAGCGCGCCGATCAACGATGAACAGACCCTCTTTTTCGGCGGCGGCATGTTCCTCGTCTCCGGCATGGGAGTGGACTACGACACCATAGACGTCATGCCGTTTCAGGCTGCTTTGGGCAACACCAGCGTTTTTAAAGGCCGCATCTACTCGCAATACCAACTCTGGAAGATGGCCCCGTCCCTCGCCAAAAAATTCACCGATCAGTTCTCCGTAGGTCTGGCCTTGAACATCGATTACCAGCAGATGAGCCTTAAGCAGTGGTTTTACGATCCGGCCAGCCAGAACGCCTTCGGCAATTACGACCGGCAGTTTGGCGTCGACCTCTCCAGCCCGGAAGGGGCGATGGGCTTCGGCTTCACCGTCGGCGCGCTGTACGATGTGAACGAGATGGTCAGCATCGGCCTGAACTACGTTTCGCAGCAGAACTTCAGCAAGATGAAGTACCGCCTCAAGGCAAAAGACGTTACCTACTCCCCTGACAACCAGACCATGTACATCAGCAAAGACGGCACCTTCAACCTGGGGATGGACTTCCCGCAGCAATACGCGGTGGGTCTGGCGGTACGCCCGACCAGCAACCTCCTCGTCACGTTTGACTACAAGGTGATCAACTTCAGCGATACCATGAAGAACCTCAAACTCGATGGCGATTACAACACCGTGAACGCCGCGACCGGAGCCCCGATCGGCACAGCCACCACAATGCCGCTGAACATGGGCTGGAAAGACGTTACGGTTCTCGCCTTGGGGGTTCAGTACCAGATCGACGACAAGGGCTTCATCCGCGCCGGCTACAATTCCGGCACTTCGCCGATTGAAAACAGCAACGCTTCGCAGAACTGGGCATTCCCGGCCATCGCGAAAAGCCATATGATGGTGGGCGGCACCGCCAACATCGGCAAGCATTGGCAGCTTAACCTTGCCTATGAAAGCCTCCAGAAGGAAACCCTTACCGGCGCCTATGGCGACAAAATCTCGCTGGAAGGCTCATCCTTCATCCTCGGAGTTACGTACCTCTTCCTATAAACAACACCCTCCTCCCATTTTGGGAACCTGTGAAAACAGGTTCCCTTTTTTTTGCCCCGCGCCGCCACACCACTTCCACCCAGCCCCCTCCGCAAAAAAAGTTGCGGGTGAGTTATTAGGCAAGAAGATATGGCGCAAACACCATATAATGAGCGAGGTGCCTATATCATTTCAGATAAAAATCCAACAACCATTAACGCCACACTTGATGCGTATATTCATAATGTTATATGCTACATTAAATAATTCACACAATATATGCATGCCCGTTTAAAACGCTTCGCGCGCTTGGCACCAATATTGCCTATTATTGATTGACTGCTATGGCAAAAAAACATAATAGCCAACGGGCAAAACGCTTCACGCGGGGGATAGCATGAAATTCGCTGTACTGGTTCTTGAGGGGCCATATCAGCATCAGGCCTCTGATAGCGCTTACCATTTCACGACGGCGGCTCTGAAAAAGGGGCACGAGGTCATCGGCATATTCTTCTACAACGACGGCGTTCATAACGCCACCAGCCTTATGACCCCCCCGCAGGACGACCGCCACATCAGCAAGCGCTGGTCCGACCTCGTTCAACAGCACAAGATCGACACCATCGCCTGCATCGCCGCCGCCAAACGCCGCGGGATAACGGACGGCAACCTGGCGCCGGGATCGCGCATATCGGGGCTGGGGCAGTTGACGGAACTGGGAATTAACGCCGATCGCCTGATAACCTTTGGAGACTGACATGCCCGACGACATACGCGGTGAAGAGGAAACAAGCGAAGAGAAGACAAAGTTCCTCTTCATCTTCAAGAGGGCGCCGCACGGCACCATCTACCCTTATGAGGGGCTGGAAGTAATCCTCATCATGGCGGCCTACGACCAGGATATCACCGCCGCTTTTGTGGACGACGGCGTTTACTGCCTGAAAAAGGGACAGGATACAACCGGCCTTGGCATCAAGGAGTTTGCCAAAACCTTCAAAGTGCTGGAACCGTACGGCGTGGAACACCTTTATGTCGACCGCGCCTCGCTTGAAGCGCGGGGACTCACCGAAGAAGACCTGGTCACCGGCGTTGAAGTTGTTGAAGCCGAAGAAATCGCGAACGTCATCAGCGCGCAGAAGGTCATTCTGCCGTTTTAAGCAAGGGAATGAAAAATGCTTTTCACCGTTAACAAATCGCCGTTTACAACGGACAATCTGAAAAGCTGCCTCCGCTTCGCGGGCAAAGAGGCCCCGGTGCTGCTCTACGAAGACGGGGTATACGGCGCGCAGGCCGGCACCGCGCTGGAAGGACTGGTTAAGGACGCGCTCCAGGGGCGCGCCGTCTATGCGCTGAAAGAAGACCTCGCCGCCCGCGGCATCGATAAGCTGATCGACGGGGTGCGGGTGGTGGATTACGCCGGGTTTGTGGATTTGGTGGCGGAGCACAATGTCTGCCCCTGGATATGAACCGTGCCCCAACGGGAACAACTGAAAGAACTGTTGCGGACGAAACGTTTTGAGGAAGTGGAACAGATGGCGATAAAGGATAAGCACTGGCTGCGGAGCCTCGTGTCCATCCTCTATGAGGGGGACGAACTGCTGCTCCACCGGGCCGCGGCGGTCTGGGGCCGATTGGCTCTCTCCGCCCCCTCTTCCATCAGGCGGTACATGAGCCGCCTCGCGTGGCAGCTTAACGACGAGTCGGGCAACATTGGCAAAGGCTCGCCGCAGGTGATCGCCGAAGTGGCGCGGCACAACATCGATCTCGCGCGCGATGTTATCCCCGTAACCACCCACTACCTTGATGACCGGGGGATGCTCCCCGGCGTGTTGTGGGGAATCGGCCGCGTGGGGGAAATCCATCGCGCCCCGGTGCTGGACACGGTGCCGGAACTGCGCGCCTTGTTAAACGACGCCGATGCCGCGATCAGGGGAAACGCCGCCTGGGCATTGGGAAAACTCCGCGTGGCGGAGGCGGCCCCCGGACTGCGGCTGTTGGTGGACGACAACCGCGAAGTGTCCATTTACGAAAACGATGAGATGAACCGTTGGACCGTGAAAGAAGTCGCCGGGCGCGCGCTTGCCGCCTTGGCGTTGAATAGCAACGCACACCCGCCGCCGACGGGCGCATAAAAGGTTTTTTAAGAAACAAAGAGGGAGAACCCATGGACAAAAACCCGAAGATAAACGCAAAGACCCCCATGCTGGACGAGCTTGAGAAAGGCCCGTGGCCCAGCTTCGTGACGGAAATCAAGCGCGCCGCCACGGACACCCCGATGGCCGTGGACCTGCTGAGGCAGGTCGAGCAGTCCTATAACGACCGGATGGGGCACTGGAAGCACGGTGGCCTTGTCGGCGTGCGCGGTTACGGCTCCGGCATCATCGGCCGCTACTCCGGCAAAGCCGAGCAATTTCCCGAAGTGGCGCAATTCCACACCATGCGCATCCTTCCCCCCGCCGGCTGGTTTTACACCTCCGAGGCGCTGAACGAGTTGTGCGACATATGGGACAAACATGGATCCAAACTGACCAACCTGCACGGCTCCACCGGCGACATAATTCTGCTGGGCACCAAGACCGACGGGCTTGAGCCGACCTTCCAGGCCCTCACGCACGCCGGATGGGATTTGGGCGGCTCCGGCTCCGCCACGCGCACGCCAAGCTGCTGCGTCGGCCCGGCCCGCTGCGAAATGTCGTGCTACGACACGCTGGATGTTACCGAAGTCATCACCCGCGAATTTCAGGATACCATCCACCGCCCGGCGTGGCCCTACAAGTTCAAGTTCAAGATGTCCGGCTGCCCCAACGACTGCGTATCCGGCATCGCCCGCTCCGATTTCGCCATCATCGGCGTATGGCGCGACCAGATACGGATCGACCAGGCGGCGCTTCCCGAGTATACGAATATCCCCGGTTTCGACATCAAGCGCGATGTTTGCGACCTCTGCCCGACCAAGTGCATCGACTGGGACGGCAAGACCATGAAGATCAACGACAAGGAATGCGTCCACTGCATGCATTGCCTCAACGTCATGCCGAAGGCGCTCCGCGTCGGCAAGGAAAAAGGGGCCGCCATCATGCTCGGCGCGAAAGCCCCCATTGTGGAAGGGGCGCTGATGGGTTCGGTCATCGTCCCTTTCATGAAGATGGAGCCGCCGTACACGGAAATGAAAGACCTCATACAGCGGATATGGGATTTCTGGGAGGAATACGGCAATAACCGCGAGCGCGTCGGCGAACTGGTCAACCGCGTCGGTCTTGCCAACTTCGTCGAAGCCATCGGGCTGGAGCCGAATCCGTACATGGTCATGCACCCGCGTGAAAACCCGTATGTGTTCTACAACGTGGAAGAAGGCGAAGACTGAACATCCGCCGCCGGATACGCCAAACGGTTAAAACGTTTTAAACTTAAGGGAGAAACAGAACATGGCCGCTGCTGATGCCGCCCCGCAAAGAATAACCGACGTCGGGCCGCCCGACCACATGAAGTTCATGCACCCGTTGCTCAAGAAGAACTACGGGCGGTGGAAATACCACACCGCCCCCCAGCCCGGCGTGCTGATGCACGTGGCCGAAAGCGGCGACGCCATCTACACCGTGCGCGCCGCCAGCGCCCGCCTCGTGAGCACCCAGTTCATCCGCTGGGTGGCCGCGCTGGCGAAAAAGCACAGCGGCGGCTACGTCCGCTTCACCAGCCGCAACAACGTGGAGTTCCTGCTGGCCGACAAGGCCAACATTGAGCCGCTCATCAACGAGTTGAAGGCGTACGGCGTGCCGGTCGGCGGCACGCACAACTCCATCTCCGGCGTGGTACACACGCAGGGATGGATACACTGCCACACCTCCGCCACCGATGCCTCCGGCCTTTCCAAGGTCATCATGGACGACCTCTTCGAATACTTCGGCAGCCATAAGCTGCCGCAACGCGTGAAGGTTGCCGTCGCCTGCTGCCTCAACATGTGCGGCGCGGTTCACTGCTCCGATATCGCCATCCTCGGCATTCACCGCAAGCCGCCGTACGTCAACCACGAAAACCTGAAAAACCTTTGCGAAATTCCGACCACCGTGGCCGCCTGCCCCACCGCCGCCATCCGGCCGGCCACCGTGAACGGCAAACCCTCGGTGGAAGTGGACAAGGAAAAATGCATGTACTGCGGCAACTGTTACACCACCTGCCCGGCGATGCCGCTGGCCGATCCCAACAACGACGGCGTGTCTATCTGGGTGGGCGGCAAGGTGGCCAACGCGCGCACCCGCCCCCTGTTCTCGAAACTGGCGATCCCCTACCTCCCGAATAACCCGCCCCGCTGGCCCGAAGTGACCGACGCGGTGAAAAAAATCGTCGAAGTCTACGCCGACAACGCAAAACCGTGGGAGCGGATGGGCGAATGGATCGAGCGGATAAGCTGGCCGAAGTTCTTCGAGATCACCGGTCTGCCGTTCACCCGGTACCACATCGACGACTTCCGCGGCGCAAACAAAACGTTCCGCACCACCACCCACATGAAGTATTAAGGGAAACGTCATGTCCAAACCGACGGTTGAGGAACTGGGCGCGGCGATCTTTGCCGTAATAGAAGAGTATTACGGCAAGAAGAAGTTTAAAGCCACCGACCTCATCAAGCTGATGAAAGAGAAATACGGGTCCGACGTTGTCGACAAGGACGACGTGAAGGAGGCCATACGACCGATGATAGATTCGGGGAAGCTCGTATACGGCTATTTCCTCGGTTCGACCATCGAAATTCCCCACGAAGAAGGAGCTTCCTCGCAGGTGGACACTTCGGCCCCGAAGCAGGAAGCCGCCGAGCCGGCCGCCGCTCCCGCCGGGGGGCGCGAAGTGAAAAGCTTCAGCCGCGCGGCGTTCAAAATGCGGGGCGGTGGCGGCAGTTCCACGTCGGGAAAGAAGAGTTCCACCAACCTCCGCCCCAGCTATGTGGAAAAAAACCCGCCCTGCTCCATGAACTGCCCGGCGGGGGAAAACATCCGGGAATGGCTCACCGACATCCGCGAGGATAATTCATTCGAGTCCGCCTTTTACACGCTGACGAACAGCAACCCCTTCCCCTCCACGATGGGGCGCATCTGCCCCCATCCGTGTGAAACGGGGTGCAACCGGAACGCGAAAGACGAAACCGTTGGCATCAACAGCGTCGAAGGGGCCATCGGCGACTACGCCATCGCCAACGGCCTGAAACTCCGCGTGCTGGTTAACGAAAAGAACGGCAAGAGGGTGGCCGTTGTCGGCGGCGGCCCTTCCGGGCTTTCGGCGGCTTACCAGTTGGCGCGGCGCGGTTACGCCGTCACCGTTCACGAGATGCACGAAAAAGCCGGCGGCATGCTTCGCTACGGCATTCCCTCGTACCGCCTGCCGGATGCCGTGCTGGACGCGGAAATTCAGCGGATTGTCGACCTCGGCGTTGAAATCAAATACAATACAAGGATAGGGAAAGACGTGCGGTTCGACGATCTGCAAAAAAACTTCGACGCCGTATACCTGGCGTTCGGCATGCATCAGGGGATGAAGCTGGGCGTGCCGGGTGAAAATGTTGAAGGGGTCTGGACCGCCGCGGCATTCCTTAACAAGATCAACCACGGCGAAAAAGTGGCTGTCGGCAAGCGCGTAATCGTGGTCGGCGCGGGCGATTCCGCCATAGACGCGGCGCGCACTTCCCGCCGCCTCGGCGCGGAGGTAACGCTGGTATACCGCCGCTCGCGCGGGGAAATGCCGGCCATCAAGCACGAAGTTGGGGAAGCGGAGGCCGAAAGCGTGAAATACGAATTCCTCTGCACGCCTGTTTCAGCCGAAAAAACCGGCGCGGGGCTGAACGTGAAGCTCATCCGTATGGAACTGAAAGACGCCGATGCCTCGGGCCGCCCGAAACCGGTGGAAATCCCCGGCTCGGAATTCGTGCTGGAATGCGACACGTTGATCGGCGCGCTGGGCCAAAAGCCGGACTTCACCGGCCTCGAAATGTTCAGGAACGAAAAGGGATGGCTCACCGTGGACGCCAACGGGCGTACGCAAATAGACAAGGTGTGGGCGGGCGGCGACATCACCGCCCCCATCGCGCTTGCCACCGCCGCCATCGGCGAGGGACGCCGCCGCGCGCTGGATATCGACAACGTCCTGATGAACCGCGAAGCCCAGCCGGTAAAAGAGCGCAAAACCGTGCTGGCCGAAAGCATGCGGCTCGACCACTACGAAGCGAAACCGATGACGCGGCGCAAAAGCATTGAATTGGCCGAGCGGATGAACCGCGGGTTCGACGAAGTGGTGGGGCAGCTCTCCCTTGAAGAGGCGAAGTACGAGGCTGACCGCTGCATGAGCTGCGGTATGTGTTTCGACTGTGAAAAGTGCTATCTCTACTGCCAGGATCAGGCGATCAACAAGCTTCCGAAGGGGCAGCACTACGCTTTTAACCTTCCCAAATGCACCGGCTGCAAAAAATGTTTTGAAGAATGCCCGTGCGGCTTCATCGACATGAATTGAACGGAGAGAAATGAAAACGGCAATTCCAAGAATGGTCATTTCGGCGGCCCACAAAAGCGCCGGCAAGACCACCATTTCCGCGGGACTGTGCGCGGCCTTGGCCGAAAAGGGCCTCGCGGTCCAGCCCTTCAAGAAAGGGCCGGACTTTATCGATCCGATGTGGCTCACCGCCGCGGCGGGACGGGATTGCCGCAACCTCGACAACTTCATGTTCGGGTGGGACGAACTGCTCCGCTCGTTCCACGCGCACGCCGCCAGGGCGGATATTTCGCTCATCGAAGGGAACAAAGGGCTGCACGACAGCATGGAAACCAGCGGCGAAGGGAGCGCGGCGAATCTTGCGCGGCTGCTCAACGCGCCGGTCATTATGGTGCTGGACGCCGCGGGGACAACGCGCGGCATCGCCCCGCTGCTCCTCGGCTACAAGATGTTCGAGCCGGACATCAATATCGCCGGCGTCATTCTCAACAAAGTGGGAAACGCCCGGCACGAGGCGAAGCTGCGGACCGTAATTGACAAATACTGCGGCATTCCGATACTCGGCGCCGTGCGGAAAAATCCTGAAATGGAGATTCTGGAACGGCACCTCGGCCTTATCCCGGTGAAGGAGGACGAAAATCTCCAGACGCTGGTACACAACATTAAACGGCAGGTCGCTTTTTCCGTCGACATCGACAAGGTGATCGCCATCGCGCGCAACGCCGCGCCGATGGAGATCGAGGCGGCGGCTCCGCCCTCCCCCGTTCCCGCGCCCGTCGCGCGGATCGGGGTGATGATGGATCGCGCCTTCACCTTTTACTATCCTGAAAATCTGGAAGCGCTCCGGATGGCCGGGGCCGAACTGGTGCCGGTGGACGCCATAAAAGACGGCCGTCTGCCCGAACGGCTTGATGCGCTTTACATCGGCGGCGGCTTCCCGGAAACGAACATGGACGAGCTGGAGTTCAACGCCTGCCTGCGCCGCGACATCAAAGACGCCATCGAAGCCGGCCTCCCGGTGCACGCCGAGTGCGGCGGGCTGATCTACCTCTCGCGCGGCGTTACATACGGCGGCAAGACCGCCGCGATGGTGGGGGCGCTTTCGTGCGACGTGATAATCCGCCATAAACCGAAAGGCCACGGTTATATGACGCTGGAACCGACCGGCAAAAGCCCGTGGTTAAGCGCCGGAGCCGAAATCCGCGCGCACGAGTTCCACTACGGAGAAGTGGTGAACAACTCCCACACGGAATACGCCTTCCGCGTAACGCGCGGCGCGGGCATAGACGGCAAACGCGACGGCATCGTGTACAAAAACGTCACCGCCGGCTTCGCCCATTTGCACGCGCTGGGCTGCCCGCGATGGGCACGCGAATTTGCAAGTTTTGCCGCCCGGACCGGCTTCTCGCTGAAGCGGCGGGTCATGGCAAAGTCAGGAAATTGTCTGTAAGCGACTAAACTTTTTATTTAAGGAGGGGAAACAATGGCGACTATGGAAATAGCCGGCAAAAAAATCGAGGTGGATGAAGACGGGTATCTGACGAATCTCGACGACTGGAATCTGGAAGTGGCCAACGCCCTGGCGGCCAGCGAAGAGGTCGTGATGGGCCCCAACCACTGGGAAGTGGTGAACTTTCTCCGCGAGTACTACAAGGAATACAAGATCGCCCCGATGATCCGCATTCTCACGAAAGAGATCGGCAAGAAACTGGGCAAAGAAAAAGGAAACACCAAGTACCTGTACGAACTGTTTCCGGGCGGCCCGGCGAAGCAGGCATGCAAGATCGGCGGCCTGCCGAAACCGACCGGCTGTGTTTGAGAAAGCGGCCGGGGGAAAACGATGAGCGGATTGTCGCCGTTATCGCTGGTCTACGTCGTCCTTAGCTATGCGGGGGCCGCCGTTTTCTTCGGCGGCCTGCTCCACAAGCTTTGGGGGTATGCCGTTACGCCGAATCCGCTCAGCATTCCCGTCACCCCCCACCCCGCCACGATGGGCGGGGTTGTGGCGCGCAACCTGATAAACATCACGTTGTTCGCCGACCTGTTCAAGGGAAACCGCTGGACATGGGCCGGCGGCTACGCCTTCCACGTCATCCTCATCGCCGTCTTCGCGCGGCACCTGCGGCTTTTCATCCACCCCGTTTCGCCGCTGCTGGCGCAAATCCAGCCGGTGGCGCTACTCGGCGCGATGCTGCTGCCGCTGCCGCTCATCTACCTCTTGATCCGCCGCAAAGCGGTCGACCGCTACGCATGGATTTCGTCTCCGGCCGACTACTTCGTGCTGCTCCTGCTGTTGCTGATCGCCCTTTCCGGCCTCGGCCTCAGATTCGTAAACCACGCCGACATAACCGGCATCAAGCATTTCCTCCTGGGGCTGGTGATGTTCAGCCCGGTGGATATGCCGCCGCACCCGGCATTCATCATCCACTTCACGCTGGCGCTCATGCTTGCCGCCTATTTTCCGTTCAGCAAGCTGATGCACGCCGGCGGCGTTTTTTTCAGCCCGACCCGGACCATGGTGGACGACCCGCGCGAACGCCGCCACATAAACCCTTGGGCCGCCAAATAAGGATTTTTACATCATGGCCAAAGCTGATTTCGAGATACCTGACATAGAAAACGGGGTAAGCGTCCCCGCCATCAAGCCCGGCGCGATGGCCCATGTGAAATATCACGCCGCGTCCGAGGCGCATCTTTCCAAGCTTGGCTTTCCCGCCAAGCGCGTGGACAACTGGAAGGAAGTGGCGCTGGCAAAAATGAACGAGCTGATGGGCAAATACAAATCGCTGAAGCTGTTTCTCGATGTCTGCGTGAAGTGCGGCGCATGCGCCGACAAGTGCCACTACTTCCTCGGCACCGGCGACCCCAACAATATGCCGGTGGCCCGGCAGGAACTGATGCGGAAAGTCTACCGCAAAAACTTCACCCTCGGCGGCAAGCTTTTCGGCGGCCTCGCCCGCGCCGAGGACCTCACCGAAGAGGTGTTGCGGGAGTGGATGACCTACTTCCACCAATGTTCGCAATGCCGCCGTTGCTCGGTCTTTTGCCCCTTTGGCATCGATACCGCTGAAATATCGATGGCGGCGCGTGAAATAATGGATTCCATCGGCGTCGGCCAAAAATACACCCTCGAAATCATCGCCAAGGTGCATGACACCGGCAACAACCTCGGCATTCCGAAGGACGCGCTCATCGGCACGCTGGAGTTTCTGGAAGAGGATGTCAAGGAAGCCACCGGCGTCGACGTGAAATTCCCGCTGGATCAAAAAGGGGCCGAGGTGATGCTGATCGTGCCGTCGGCGGACTTCTTCAGCTCGCCGCATGTCGATTCGCTGGTCGGCTACGCCAAGGTGTTTCACGCCGCCGGCATCAGCTACACGTTCAGTTCGCACGCTTCCGAGTTCGCCAATTTCGGCATGTTCATCGGCAGCTATGACAATACGAAAAAGATCGCCACCCGCATCGCCGACGCCGGGCGCGAGTTGGGGGTGAAGCGGATCGTCGTGGGCGAATGCGGCCATGCCTACCGCGTCGCCTACAGTTTTTGGAACACGCTGGCGGGGCCGTTCGACTACCTCGACAAGAATCACGCGGTGCCGACGCACATCTGCGAGTTCACCGAAGAGCTTATCCGCCGCAACGCGCTCAGGCTGGATAAAAGCGCCAACGACGAGTTCACCGTCACCTACCACGACAGTTGCAACGTGGCCCGCGCCAGCCGGATGGGCACCGAACCGGGCGGCCAGTTCGAGATACCGCGCAACATCCTCAAGGCGGTTTGCAACAAATATGTGGAGATGGATCCGGAAGCCAACCGCGAAAAGACCTTCTGCTGCGGCGGCGGCGGCGGGCTGTTGAGCGACGAACTGCTGGAAGTCCGCGTGAAAGGCGCCGCGCCGAAAGCCGCCGCGCTGAAAGAGGTCATGGACAATCAGGGGGTGAACACCATGGCGATGATCTGCGCCATCTGCAAAGCGCAGTTCACCAAGGTGCTGCCCTATTATGACATTCCAATGGAGGCGGTGGCCGGGGTTCACCAACTGGTGGGCAACGCCATCCAGCTTGGCGGCAAGTGAGCGGAACCGGAAACGGGAAAAAAGATGGCAAAGAATTTAAAGGTGTCTTCGGCCGCGGCGGCTGCACCCGCACCGACTGGGATCACCCGTGCGGCAACGTGCAGACCTGCGGCCGCGCGGCGTTATGCACCGATAAATATAAAACCGGCGCCTTCCCTAAAAAAGGCTTTTTGAAGTTTAAAAAGAAGAAATGAAAGCAAAAGGATCCATCGCAATAGCCATCACGCTGCTGGCGCTCCTGGCCGCGCCGCTGCTCTATGCCGCCGCGGGCAACGGGCTGTTCAAAAAAGCGCCCGCCCCCCAACTGGCCAAAGCGGTCAACGCCACCGAATGCGTGGAACCGGCGGACTGGATGCGCGCCAACCACATGAAGCTGCTGGCGCATCAGCGCGACCTCATCGTGCGCGGAGGGGAACGCGGCCACAAGTACCACATCGAAGGATGCGGCAAATGCCACGCCAAACGGGCGGAGTTCTGCGACCGCTGCCACAGCTACGCCGGCGTACAGCCGGAATGTTTTGACTGCCATTATCTGCCATAAAGGGGAAGATATGTCCGAACTGGATCGACGTTCGCTTCTTAAAATGGGGGCCGCCGCCATCGCCGGAACGGTGATAGGCAACGGCATCACCCTCTACAGCGCGTCGGCGCATGCCGGCGAAGAACAGAATGCGTCGGCGGATACGGCGCTTGAAATCCCGCCGAAAGGGAAAGCGCGGTGGGGCATGGTCATCGACAACAACAAATGCACCGCGCAATGCACCGCTTGCACCGCGGCCTGCCGCACCGAGAACAACGTCCCCGCTTTCGGCGACGAACGGTATGACGGCCACTGGATACGCAAGGTGACGCTGACGCCGGAGCGCGGCGGGCCGGAAAAGCATTTACCGCTCCTGTGCAACCATTGCGAACAGCCCCCGTGCCAGCACGTCTGTCCCGTCGCCGCCACGTTCACCCGTCACGACGGCATCGTGATGATAGACAAACACCGCTGCATCGGCTGCCGCTACTGCATGATCGCCTGCCCCTACAAGGCGCGCACCTTCGTCTTCAAGGAAACGACGGAGTGGACCAACCGCGATGTGCCGAAGCGGAGCCACGGCGTGGTGGAAAAATGCACCTTCTGCGCCCACCGCATCGACCAGGGAAAAATTCCCGCCTGCGTCGAGGCGTGCGACAAATCCGGCGAAAGGGCGATGATCTTCGGCGACCTCAACAACCCCGAAAGCGCCATCGTCAAATACATCCGCGCCGTCGCCACCAAAGGGGTGCGCGAAGACCTCGGCCTTGAACCCAAAGTCTTTTACACGGGGATATGAACGGCATGGCGAACATGAAAACGAAATTTTCCGCCATCGGGGGAAACTCCGCCGGCTTCCGGCTCCTTGTCGTGATGCTGGGACTTTTGTCGCTCGGCGGCTTTTGGTCCGCGTACATGATGTACCTCCACGGCCATCACATCACCGGCATGACCAACGCCATTCCGTGGGGCTTCCCCATCGTGATGGCGGTATACCTCATCGGCCTTTCCGCCGGATCGCTGGTGCTTTCCGCGCTTTCGTCCGTTTTCGGCAGAACGGAGTTCAAGCCGCTGGCCCGCATATCGGCGCTGCTTGCCGCGCTTCTGCTCATCGGGGCATTGATGTGCATCATCCTCGATTGGGGCCGGCCGGACCGCATCCTCGTCCCCTTCTTCAGCATGAATCCCCGTTCCATGTTCTCACTCAACGGGATGCTCTACAGCGCATACATCGGCATCTGCTTTGTCTACCTCTGGGCGATGTTCAACAACAGGGAAAAACTGGTAAAGCTGCTTGGTTACACCGCCGTCTTCTGGGCGGTGCTGGTGCATAGCGGCACCGGGGCCATCTTCGGCTTCGTCGGCGCGCGCGAGCTGTACAGCTCTCCCCTGCTCCCCCCCAGCTTCATCGCGGCGGCTCTCTCCTCCGGCACGGCGCTGATGATCATGGTGCTCTACGGCACCTTCAAACTCACCGGCCGCGCGCTCGACGACGAGCTGATACGCCGCCTCGGCCTCTATCTCGCGGCGTTCATCGTCGTCGTCGCCTATCTCGTCTTCATCGAGAATGTCACCCGCTCCTATTGGCCGGGGAACTACGCGGTGCAGAAGTTTCTCCTGCTCTCCGGCAACAAGTATTCGCTCATTTTCTGGATCGGGATGATCGGCTGCGGCCTTCTCTTCCCGTTTGTCATCCTCGCCAACCCCGCCACCGGCAAATCGGTAAAGTGGATACTCTTCGCCTCGGCGCTGGTCGTTATCGGCGTATTGGCGGAACGCTACATCATCGTCATTCCCGGGCAGGTGATGCCGATGGAAATGTTCCCCGGCTACCACATCGCGGGGCCGTTTCAGGACGGACGGGTGATCGATTATTGCATAAGCCCGATGGAAATCCTGTTCGGCGCGGGCATACTTTCCTTTGTTTTTTTCCTCTATGCGCTGGGCCTGAAATTTTTTGAAATGATGCCGGATAAAGCGGTTATCGACGAGGGAACCGCCGGTGAAAAGAAATAGCGGCCAATGGGTCATTTAAGGGATTCTTCGCTGCGCTCAGAATGACACTTAACAATGCGGAGGTGGGGATGAAGACTTTTGTTTCGTTTCTTACGGCGCTGTTCCTTGTTTGCGGCGCGGCGCAAGCGGCCGAGAGCCATCACGCCTTTTACAAAGCCACGGTCGAGGCGAATATCGCCGATACCGCCCAAAAAGTAAAAGACGCTCTGGAAACCGCCGGCTTTGCCATCATCGGTGAATACAGCCCGGAGGATAAGCCCTCGCTGAAGGTGATCGTTTTCACCGGTCAAGCGCTTCAGGACGAGTTGGCGCGGGTGAAAGACCGCGGCTTCCTTGCCGCCGCGCTTAAAGTCGGACTAATGGAAACCGGGGGGAAAACCGCCGTTTCCCTGGTCAATCCCGCATACCTCTTCCGGGCCTACCTGATGAAAGAATTCAAGGCGCACGAAGCGCCGCTCATGAAGATCGACGATCTCGTCAAACAGGCGCTTCAGGTCGCGGTCAAGCAAGACCTCGTCCCCTTTGGCGGCGCCCTTAACGCCAAAGAGCTGGAACACTACCACTACATGATCGGCATGGAATATTTCGACGACCCGGTGACGCTGAAGAGCTTCGGCTCTTTCGAAGAGGGATTGGAAAAAATACGGAAAAACCTCGCCGACAAAAAAGGGGGAGCGGCCCCCGTGTATGAGATCATCGGCCAATCGGCGAAAACCGCCGTGTTCGGCGTTGCGTTAGGAAACAAAGAAACCGGCGAAGCGCATTTTTTGCCGATCATCGGGGAAGACCACCTCGCCGCTCTCCCCTACGAAATAATCCTGGTGGATAAAAAAGCCACCATGCTGCATGGCCGGTACCGGATCGCGTTGCATTGGCCGCTGCTGACCATGGGAACTTTCGGCAAGATCATGTCCACCCCGGGAGACATAGAGGAAACAATGAAGGGGTTGACCAATTGAAACATATATGGGGCGCTTATGCACGCATAAGCACATTTTTGGGTGCCTGAAAATATAAAACAGGCGGATAATTAAATGGAAAGCGTAAAGAATCAGGCTAGGGGCGGTGCGGAAATACCTTCGATACCGGCCATTGGCCTATAAAAGGGGTTTTATAAAAGGAGGTTTTCATGAACAAGTGGTGGTCTGTCTGTAGAATGCCGTTGTTCCTCGCGGCCCTCTTCTTCGGTTACGGCGCGGCGGCGCAACCGATGGTGGCGGAAGCGGCGAAGGACGCGGGGCATGACTATGTCATCTCGATCAACTACGAGCTTGGCATGCACTGCACCGGCTTCGATTTCACCTACTGTTGCGTTCTCCCCCCGTACAACTCCGTGCAGGCCCAGGTCGTCCGCCACGGCAGGCTGGACAGCGGCGCCGACAAGCTGCCGAAGGTGCTGGAAGCCGATCCGAAAAACCACGAAGTGCTGGTTGACGGCAACAAACGGTACAAACTGCACTACGAACATGTCGGCAACTCCTACTCCGAAGGGAACAAGATGGCGTACTGGAACGCGCCATACGACATCAACGGCAACGGCAACCCCTACGAGCCGAACGAAAGCGTGGCGAACGCCTACTTCCGCCACCTCTATGTCTACGCCGACCTTGCGGGCACCAATCCGAACGGCACCAGCAAGGACAGCGAAAAACTGCGCGTCGGCGTCGAAATTCCGATCCCGCAGGACGCGGGGCCATCCGGCCAGCCGGTATCCAACGGCTTTCTCCACTACTCCGGCGACAAGGGAACCATCGTTTACACCAAAAGCCCCGTGCTGGACAACGTGCCGATCGTGCTGACCAACCCCGGCATCTGGGATGCGCTCGGCCTGCCGCTCACCGGCTTCTACGACAAGGACGTGGTGAAGGGAATGCTGCGGCTGGACGAAACCGACATCCAGCCCTATCAAGAGGCGAAAGTAACGCTGGTGGACGAAAAAACCGGCAAAGCGGTCATCGATTCCACCACCGGCAAACCGGTGTCGTTTACCGGCACCAACCCGATTGACGTGCCGAACTGCTTCAACTGCCACTCGAACGCCAATGCCAACGGCGCCAAGTTCAACAAGTACAAGGATGAAATGAACTACTGGAAATCGGTTGGCGCCTCCGACTGGTTCGCCAGCCTGAAAGGCACAGCCATTTCCATCATGGAAATCCACGACGACAAGCACGGCACCGAATTCCTGAAAAACTACAACCCGAAGGCGACCAACAACCGCCTCGGCCGTCAGGCGGTGCTGTGCCAGGATTGCCACGCGGACAACGTCATCGCCAAGCTCTCCTCCAAAACGGTGGGCGAAGTGGTGCCCGGCGCCAAGGCCGAAGACAAGGGACGCGTGATTATGGCGCTGACCGAAGCGCTGCACTTCGCGCACATCAAGAACCGTCCGTTGTCGGACAGCAAGGGCCGCACCGGTTCCTGCCAGGGCTGCCACCCGGCCCATCGGTTTGACCGGAGCATGAAGGGCTACCCGATCACCAAGACCGGGGAAAACGCCTTCGCCAAAGCGGATAACCGCGACGCCGCCGGCGGCTGCTTCGTGGGCCGCGACGCGCACAGCAACCCGGATACCGCCAAACTCAAGAGCAAACAGCACCTCAACGCCGTGGGTCAATATCTGAAAAAAAATGTGGCCTACGAAGGAGACAAATACAAGGGCATCTGGTGCACCAACTGCCACAACCAGCTTTCCCGCGAACTCTATCAGCGCGACAACCTGAAATCGGCCTTTAAGCCGGGCGAAGGGGAAACGTTGCGCAACAAGTCGCTCGCCCAGATAGCGGAAGCCATCGGCGTCGATGAAAAAACCCTCATAGACCGCTACATCGATCCGAAGGTGACCAACGAGGACAACGGCGTGCTCCTGACCTGGGGCAAGGAACGCACCGTGCCGGATATCGCGGTCATCAAGATCGCCAACGGCGGCCCGGTGGCGACTAAGGACGAAGACGGCGACATCAATGTCCAGATACTCTCGGCCAACCCGAGCGACAAGATCGACGGCGGCATGGCGGTGCCGTATTCAGCGGCCACCCACGGCCGCGACTACTGGCTCTCGGCTGGCGAACCGCACTGCGCCGACTGCCACAGCGCGCCGTTCGTCGAAGGCCAGGGCGGCGTCGCCTTCCCGATCAACCAGCCCGGAAAATACAGCCTGATGCGCTACTCCAAAGGCCACTCCGGCCTCGCCTGTCAGGCGTGCCACCAATCGATCCACGGCCTCTATCCGGCCAGCCCGAAGGTGGATCAAACCTCCTTTAAGCAGGCCGCATCGATGAACGCGGACGGCAGCCACGGCCCGATCAAGTGCGCCGCCTGCCACGTGACCAACAAAGGCGGCGTGCCGGTCATCGCCGAAAAGCGCGAATACAACGGCAAGAAGATAGGCACCGACTTCGCCCTCGCGGTCGAATTCATGCACTCTATCGCCCCCGACCTTGGCGGAGCCAACCCCAAGTAAGCGGGCTGTAGCGCGGTATAATGAAACGGCTGGCGGTTCTAGGCCGCCAGCCGTTTTTTATTTGGTGAAAGAACTTGGACAAGAAATGAACCGCGAATTACAGTGGTGTCTCAGTTTTAAAATTGATAGATAGGGCTTGCTCCTTGTGGAGCAACGCGGACAAGAGTGTCCGCGCCACCTATGAAATAGCCTTATGCCTTAATCCAGGTGGGACGGACACTCCTGTCCGTCTTGTCCTGCAAGGACAATGGATTCAAAAGGAGTTTGCACCATGACCAACAAACCGTTCACCTTGCTGATGGCGGCCCTCTTGTTCCTGTTACCCATAATTGCAGCAGCTGATACTCCTGCCGCGAAAGTGGGGGGCCGCACCATCACGATCGAAGAACTTAAAAAAACGGTGAACAGCACCCCTTACGCCTTGCCGGGCGGCTCCCCCCCCACGGCATCGCAAAAAATGCTCGTGATGGAAGTGCTGGGAAACATGATTGACGCCGAACTGTTATATAGCGACGCGGTGGCGCATGGCGTCCCCTCCTCCCCCGAATTTACCGGCGAGATGAATATCCACAAACGCTCCCAGCTTGCCAATCTGTACCGTAAAAAACTGCTAAACGCCATTTCCCCCGCCGAAACCGATATTAAAAAATTCGCCAAAGAAAAGGGAATCGGGGAAGAAGCCGCCAAAGCGCTGCTTTTGAAAGAGAGCCGCCACAAGGCGCTTGAAAACGAATCGGCGCGCCTTTTCGACGCCTATGCGGTCAAATATGTCCCGACCATCGCCACGGCGGCGACCTCTTCGTTCGCGGATGATGACATACTGGTATCTTCCAAATCATTCAGCATTTATTTTAAAGACATCAAGGGGCCGCTTGCCGAATCGGGCAACAGCAAAGACGCGTTGATGGATATTCTTGCCCAATCAGTGGAGGAAGAACTGTTTGCCGCCGCCGCGCGCGAGGCGGGCCTTGATGGGGACAAGGACTATAACGACGAAATTGCCAACAACAGCCGCGTGCTGGCTATTGTGATTCACCGGCGTAATCTGGAAAAGCGGTTTATCCCCGCCGAAAAAGAAGTAAGCGCGTTTATAAAAAAGAACGGCCACCTGCGCTACAAGCCGCAAACCGCCGAAGTCCTGCTGATCGTCGCCAAAACGGAGCGGGAGGCCGAATCGCTGCGGCAACGCGCCCTGAAAGGGGAAAGCTTTTATGCACTCGCCTCTGAACATTCCATAGCGCCGAACGCCGGCATAAACGCCGGACGCATCGAGCCGGTCAAGATCGGTGAGCACCTCTACTCCAGCATCGACCGGATAATCATGAAAATGAAGCCGGAGGAGATCACGCAGCCGATCAAAGGGGACAAAGGGTACAGCATCTTCAAGCTGCTTTCGATAACCCCGCGCGAGAAACGCGACGCGGCGGACATCAAGAAGGCGGCCTCGCAACTCATCATCGAAACCCGCATGCTGAAATACCTGGAAAAACTCCGCGTGGGGAAAGACCTCGTCATCTACCCCGCCGTGAACGATTTGTGATTGTTGCGTTAAACATCCTTAAAACAGCTTTTCACAAGCCACACCCGCCTTTTCAAATCCCGCCCTCAGTTCTTCACCCTTTTGATCGAAGAACGCATTATCCATCGCCCATTGCATATGGTGTTTCTTATATGCCCAATCCGCATAATGATAGTTCAACCTGTCGACCAGAACATGGTCGACCTTGCCTTTGAGCAGATCAACCAGCCCTTCGGCGCCGGGAAGCAAAGGGGCTATCATGACAAAGGTTTTTATCTTCGCCGAATGAAGCGTTGCCAACGCCTCGATCCGTTTGGCTATCGGCGGGGCGCCCGGCTCAAAAATGCTTCGCATCTTTTCATCCGCCGTGGTTATGGTGAACCCGACCTCGCAGCCGGCCGCCTTCCTTAATAGCTCGATGTCTCGTAGAACCAACGGAGATTTGGTCTGAATTGCAAATGGCCAGGAATCTTCAACGAGGATTTCAAGGCATCTCCTTGTAAGCTGATATTTCCCCTCCAAGGGTTGGTATGCATCACAAACCCCGCTTATCCAGACGTTGCCTTTTTTCTTTTTCTTAACCTCGCGGGCCAACAGTTCGGCGGCATTTATTTTAACATCGACAAATTCCCCCCACGGCTCACGGTGTCCCGTGAATCGTTTCATAAACTTGGCATAGCAATAAACGCAGTTATGCTGACACCCAACGTAGGGGTTCAAGGCATAGTCATAAATTTGGGATTTCGACAGGATGCTCTTGGCTGTAATCTCTTTAACAACCACTTATTATCAACCCCGCTGTATCGTTATCCACTCGTCGAAGTACGTTTCAAAAAGCGGGGCGTTCGAGGGGCGGTCCACATCGAGCGCCGCGCCGCCATAGGTGGTCAACACAACGGTTGAGCGGGTGCCGAATATCTTGTCCACCGCGCCGACCACAACATCCATCGGGGAGCGCCGCCGCAGCGATTCGGCGAGCCGCGTAAAACCCATCCGCCGCGCCTTGATCGCCGTGAACATTTTCGCCCATACGCGCCACTCTTCCACCGTGAGGCCGCGCTTGCTGAGCCCATAGCCGAACTTGAGGATGTTCATTATCTCCCGCAGATGGCGCAACCGGTACATCTCGTGAAGCTCGTTCCGGTGGGCTATTCTGAACGGTTTTGCCAGGTGGAGGTTATTGATCCGCAACAGCCCTTCGGCGAAGGGGGTGTAAATAAGCTGGATGCCCCTGTGGCCGGGACGGGCATAGAATTTTTCCAGCGTATCTTCGGATGTCATGCCAACGAAGTAGTCGTAACGCGAAAGGTCACACCGTTCCAGAAACTGATCCACCTCTTCCGGGAGAATGAGCGGACAGTCCCCCGCCACGCCGAAAATGGCCTGCTCCAGCAAAGCAGCGTTGTTCAGCTCCTCCCCCGGATGATAGCCTTCTATCGACGCCGTGAACGCGTTGAACATGTTATCTATCAGGTTCCTCGATTCTGGAATCACCGTCACCGGCTTGCGGGAAAGGGGAAGCCCGGCATCGGCCGCAAGTTCCTTCTCAACCGCCTGTTTTGGTCCGACAATGTAGATGCGCTTTATCCTCCCGGCGTGCAGCAACGCGTTCAACACATGGGCGAACAGGCAGCGTCCCTTTATTTTGATGAACGTTTTGTTGGGAAGATTCCGGGCAAAAGGAGCCGTGGGTCCGCCAGCCATGATTGCGGCATCGAATTTCTTGGGACCGTCGTCAGTTGTCATTCTTCCTCTTGGTTTATTTTAAACATAAATATCGGGAAGCGAAGTGCGGACTTTCAAGCATTTTGAGATTTTTCCCGAACCCTTTGGATTCGCCAAGACTCAACACCATAGACAGTGGTTTGCATGTATATATGGTCAATATGCCATATATATGGTTTAAAATCACTGTCGGCCACGTTAACGCGTTGAAATATATGATACAAAATCAAACTTCGGTGGTATGCTATTTGCTGAATATGGACTGGGATGACCGGGGAGTTGGGGATGGATGCCACTGTACCCCCTTATGCAACGTTTGCTTGAGTTAAAGAGGGAATGTTATTGGATCTGATTTGGTCTTCGTTGCTTGAGCTTACCGGTGGCTTTATCGTTTCGCAGCTCGCCATGGGAGCCATTTTAGGATTTTTGATCGGCATGACCGGCATCGGCGCCGGCGTTTTGATCATGCCGGCGCTGCTGTTCGTTTCACATACCGATCCGGCAATGGCGGTTGGCACCAGCCTTCTCTTTTCCGTGCTTTCCAAAGGATATGGGGTGTTTGAACATTGGAAACTGGGAAGCATTGACGTGGAAACCAACCTCGCCTTCAGCATCGGCGCGGTGCCGATGGTGCTGCTCTCTTCGATCGGCGTAAACATTCTCAAGGCATCGATGCCGCCTGATACATTCGATTTTTACATGAAAGCCGCACTGGCGGTGATGGTCTTTTTAATCTGCATTTACCTTTTTTGGGATGCGTTTAAAAAAAATCAATCGGACTTATATAAATGCGGCGACCCGCTCACCGCGAAACAGAAAACGACGGGGGCGCTGTTCGGCGGCGGCATCGGGGCGCTGGTGGGGGGCACCTCCATCGGCGGCGGCGTCTTCATCATCCCGATTCTCGCGGGGGTGTTTAAGCTGTCAGCCAAATGCGTGGTCGGCACCAGCACCATCATTTCGGTGATGCTCACCCTTGTCGGCGCGGGGGTTTACCTGTACTATGGAAATGTAAATCTTGCCATTGCCCTTTTGCTGGTGGTCGGCTCACTTCCCGGCATCAAACTGGGGGTCGCCATGGCCCACAAGCTGCCGAATCTGGTACTGAAGCGGGTGATGGCGGGTTTGGCGTTCATAAGCTTTGTGAGCATGGTAACCGGCATCAAAAGCCATTAAACAGGCGGATAAAAAGGCGATGTTGAACGGAATTGCCACGATCAGCGCGGGTAAGGGAAGCCTTACCGAAAGCCATCCAATCCTCCAATCGATCTTCGACGGCATTACCGACGGCATTCTTGTCATTGACCAAAGCTACCGCGTCGTCATGTTCAACAAGGCGATGGAGCGCTTCATGGGCAAGACGGCGGAAGATATCGAAGGACGCTTCTGCTTTTTCGTCTGCCACAACAACAACACCGTCTGCGAGGACTGCCAGGCGCAGACCGCCTTCAGCAACATCTCCCCCCCATCGCGTATCAAACAGTGCTTCAGGGACAACCTGCGGCGCCAGTTCGAGATCCGCAATTTCCCCATACGCAACGGCGGGGGAAAAGTGGAGTTTATGGTCGAATACATCAAAGACATCACCGAGCGGCAGATGATGGAGAAAGAACTGATGGGGTCGCGCCGCCTGGCGATCATCGGCGAGATGGCGGCCAAGACCAGCCACGAGATACGAAACCCGCTGCAAGCGATGGAGGGGGCGGCCCACTATCTGCTGCAAGAGTATGCCGGCGACGAAAAGATTCAAAAATACCTGGGGCTCATCAAGGAGCAGATCGGGCGCCTGAACAGAGTTACCACTGGCCTGCTGGAAGACGCCCGGCCAAAACTGATGCGCGTGGAAAAAGCATTGATCAATGCCGCGTTGCTCAAGTCGGTGACGATCATCGAGGAACAGGCGCGCGCGCGCGATATCAGCGTGGAACTGTTCCTTGACGAACGGCTTCCCGCCGTGAAGTACGACGCCGAGCGGATGCAGCAGGTGTTCATCAACGTGCTCCGCAACGCCGTCGACGCCATTGACGGGGCGGGAAACATCGAGATCGTGGGCAACCAGCGGCAAATCAACGGGGAAGATTTCCTCGAGATCAGCTTCATCGACAGCGGCATCGGCGTTTCACAGGAGATGGCCGACCGGCTTTTTGAGTCGTTCTACACCACCAAGAAAAACGGCACCGGGCTGGGACTTCCCATCGTGAAGGAAATCATGAAAAGCCACGGCGGCTACGCGTTCATCGAAAGCAATCCGGGCGGCGGCGCCTGCGTGCGGGTCGGCCTGCCGGTATGACGCCGGACAAGGTTTATCCGTATCCGATCCTGGTGGTGGACGACGAGCCCGCCATCCTGGACGTGATGCGCGTGAACCTCGAACGCAAGAACTACACTGTGCATACCGCGCAGACGGGGCGCGAGGCCCTTTCGCACACCAATGAAAACTCCTATGCCCTCTTTATCATCGACTACAGCCTGCCGGATATGAACGGTTTTCAGTTGATGGCGGAACTGCGGCGCAAAGACGCGGATGCCATTGTCATGATGATTACCGCCCACGGCACCATCGAGATGGCGGTGGAGGCTATGCGGGCGGGGGCGTTCAACTACCTCGCCAAACCGATTAACTACGATGAAATGGCCCTGCTGGTGGAAAAGGCGGCGGGGCACCACCGGTTGCTGACCGAACTCTGGCGGACCAAGGCCGAGCTGGACGAAAAATTCGAGATGGACAACATCGTGGGCCAGAGCAAGAAGATGCTCAAGGTGTACGAAAAAGTCCGCGTCGTGGCCGAAAGCGACGCCACGGTTCTTATCCGCGGCGAAACCGGCACCGGCAAGGAGCTTATCGCCCGCGCCATCCACCGCCACAGCCAGCGGCGCAACCGCAACTTCATCCGGATGAACTGCGCGGCCATCCCCGAATCGCTGCTGGAAGCCGAACTGTTCGGGCACGAGCGCGGCGCGTTCACCGGAGCCATCCAGCAGCGCAAGGGAAAATTCGAGGCTTCAAACGGCGGCACCATCTACCTTGACGAAATCGGGGAAATATCCATGGCCGTGCAGGCGAAGCTGCTGCGGGTCCTGCAGGAGGGGGAATTTGACCGGATGGGGGGAAACGACACCATCACCGTCGATACCCGCGTGATAACCACAACCAACCGCAACCTGGAAGAGGCGATCCGCGAGGGAACCTTCCGGCTGGACCTTTTCTACCGGCTGAACGTGATACCGATTTATCTGCCGTCCCTGCGCGAGCGGAAAGAGGATATCCCGCTGCTGGTGCATCACTTCATCAAAAAATTCGCCAAAAAGAACAACAAGGAGATTACCAGCATCTCCCCCGCCGCGATGGCGGCCATCACCCAGTACGATTGGCCCGGCAACGTGCGGGAACTTGAAAACATCATCGAGCGCGCCGTGGTGCTCGCCGCCAAAGACCGGCTGGATAAAATTGAGATCCCCGGCATGCCGGGCAACAACGGAAAGGCGTTGCATATCACCGGACAGGAAGCCGGCTTCCAGTCCGCCAAAAAGAAAGTGATTGAATCGTTCGAAACGCATTATCTTTCCCATGTGCTGAAAAAGCACCGGGGGAATATCAGCGCCGCCGCCAAAGAAGCGGGGCTGGACTACAAGAATTTCCACAACAAGCTGAAAAAATACCATTTGAAAAAAAGCCAGTTTGAAGGCTGAAAACCAAACAATCGTTTAACAGGGAGGAACGTGAAATGCAAATAGCCAAAAAGTTGGATTGCAAAGGACAGTGTTGCCCGGAACCGATCCTGAACATCAAGGCCGCCATGGGCGAAGTGAAAAGCGGCGACATCGTCGAAATGTGCGCGACCGATCCGGGTTCGGTGAACGATATGGCGTCGTGGGCCAAGCGCACGGGCAACGCCATCGTTGAACAGAAGCAGGAAGGCACCGTCTTCACCTTCTACGTAAAAAAGAAATAAAAGGGGGAATCGATGAGCGAAGAAAAACCGAAGCGCATTTCAATTATTGCCGTACATGGGACGCTGGACATGGCCTATCCGCCGCTGATTTTGGCAAGCACGGCGGTGGCGATGGACATGGAAGCCTGCATTTTCTTCACCTTTTACGGCCTTGAAATCATCAAGAAAGGCGCCAACCTGCAGGTTGCCCCGCTGGCCAACCCGGCGGCGCCCAAACCGATACCGGGGCTGCCGATCGGCGTGCCGAACATCATAGGCGTGCTTCCCGGCATGACCGCGATGGCCACCGGCATGATGAAGGGCTGGATGGCAAAAGCGAACGTGATGCCGGTGGATAAAATGTTGGAAACCTGCCTGAAGACCGGTGTGCGGATGATTGGATGCCAAATGACAATGGATGTAATGGGAGTCAAAAAAGAGGATCTCATCGACGGCGTGGAAATCGGCGGCGCGGGGATGTACCTCGATTACGCGGTCGATGCCGACATATCCCTCTCCTTCTAGGTTTTTTTCTGAACCCCGGACAATACCAAGTCCGGGGTTTTTCCATCCCATTCAACCGGCCATTTTTTTATTTCTCCCCCATGACGGTATAATAAAGCCCCGTTAAAGGAGTAAATGATATGAACAAAATCACCCGTTATTTTTTTGAGGGGCTTTTGCTGGTGGCCCCGGTTGCCATCACGCTCTATGTCATTCTCTGGATTATGAAAGTAATCGACCAGCTTAACCCCACGCCGATTCCCGGCATGGGGCTGGTGTTTACCTTTGTATTTATCACGTTGGCCGGTTTTTTTGCGTCGAACTATCTCGCCCGCGCCGTGGGCAGATGGGTTGATGCGCTCTTCGCCCGTCTCCCTTTTATCAAAATGCTCTATCAATCCATCAAGGACTTGATGGAAGCCTTCGTTGGCGGCAAAAAGAGTTTTGACAAGCCGGTGCTGGTGACGCTGGCGCCCGGCGGGGCATCGGTGATCGGTTTCATGACGCTGGAAACGCTGGAAGGCATCGGCCTGAAAAACAAAGTGGCGGTCTACCTGCCGCAGAGCTACAATTTCGCCGGCAATCTGATCGTGGTATCAAGGGAACAGGTGACGCCGATTGACGCGCCAAGCGGCGCGGTGATGGCGCTTGTCGTTTCCGGCGGCATTTCTTCCGGCAACGATAAACAATAAGCGCGAGGGAAAGCTCCCCGCGCCAATCGCTTTCCCTGGCAAAAGCAGCGCCATTTTCCGTGGAATGGCGATTTTCACCGCCCCCGGTTTTCCCCCAAAAATATTTTATAAAAAGTGCAATCTGGTACTTCACATGTGGCGAAATGTTATATAATTGCCCGTCTGTAAATTGGAGATTTAACGCGCCCCGCACGGCGTGCCGGAGGAGATGATGGCTCCTCTATATATTGAAGGAAGCATGATTAGTGAAGACTGAGGAAGAACCGCGCCAGCAAAACGGGATGTACGACCCCCGTTTCGAGCACGACGCCTGCGGCGTCGGTTTTATCGCCAACCTGAAGGGAACCCGCACCCACGACATCGTGGCAAAGGGGCTGGAAATACTGGAAAACCTGGAACACCGCGGCGCGGTGGGGGCGGATCCGCTCAGCGGCGATGGCGCCGGTATCGTAACGCAGATTCCGGATGCGTTCTTCCGGAAGGAATGCGCCAAACTCGGCATTCCCCTTCCCGCATTGGGGGACTATGGCGCGGGGATCGTTTTCCTGCCGCAAGATGCCAAGGCGCGCAACGAAGTGAAAACCCTCTTCAACAAATGCGCCGCCGAACTGGGCCTGAAAGTGCTGGGCTGGCGCCCCGTGCCGGCGGACAACAGCGGCATCGGCGAAACCGCCAAGACGGCCGAGCCGTTCATGGAGCAGGCCTTCATCGAGCGCCCCGCCGCCGCCAAAGATGAGATGGCCTTCGAGCGCAAACTCTTTGTGCTGCGCAAGTACGCCAAAAAGACCGTGCTCAATTCCGGCATCGGGGGGAGCGACATCTTCTTCTGCCTCACCCTTTCCAGCCGGACTATCGCCTACAAGGGGATGTTCACCACCGCGCAGCTCAAACAGTACTACCCCGACCTGCAAGACAAAAGCTATGAGAGCGCGCTGGCGCTGGTGCATAGCCGCTTTTCCACCAACACGTTCCCCACCTGGCGGCTGGCCCACCCGTTCCGCTACATCGCGCACAACGGCGAGATCAACACCCTGCGCGGCAACATCAACTGGATGAAGGCGCGCGAAGCGGTGTTTGAAGCCGATCTTTTCACAAAAGACGAGATAGACAAGCTTGTGCCGATCATCACCGAAGGGCAGTCCGACAGCGCCACGCTGGACAACGTGGTGGAACTGCTGCACCTGAGCGGGCGCAGCCTGCCGCACGTCATGATGATGCTGGTTCCCGAAGCGTGGGCCACCGACGAGGAGATGGATCCGAAGCTGCGGGCGTTTTACGAATACCACGCCACATTGATGGAGCCGTGGGACGGCCCCGCCGCCGTCGCCTTCACCGACGGCCATATTATCGGCGCGACGCTTGACCGCAACGGGCTGCGCCCCTCGCGCTTCATGGAAACCGACGACGGCATCCTCGTCATGGCTTCCGAAGCGGGCGTACTGGACTATCCGGACGAAAAAATAATCCGGAAGGGGTGGCTGCGCCCGGGACGCATGTTCCTCGCCAGCGTCGACGAACACCGGATCATCAGCAACCGGGAGATAAAGGAAAAAATCGCCGCCGCGAAGCCGTACGAAGAATGGCTGGAAAAAGGCAAAGTTACCTTGGGCCGGATGCGCGATGTCGAGTTGAAATACCAAACGGACCGCGCGACGCTGGCGCAGCGCCAGGCCGCCTTCGGCATCACCGCGGAAGATATCAAGGTGATCATGGCCCCGATGGCAAACAGCGGGGCGGAACCGATAGGCTCGATGGGATCGCACACCCCGCTGGCGGTTCTTTCCAGCCGGCCGCAGATGCTGTTCAACTACTTTTACCAGCTTTTCGCGCAGGTGACCAATCCGCCGATAGACCCGATACGCGAACTGAACGTCATGTCGCTGGTCTCGTTCATCGGCAAGGTTGGGCAAATACTGCGCGAACCGGGCGATGAAAACCGGGTGCAGGTGGTTGAGCTTCCCCACCCCGTCCTGAATAATCACCAGTTGGAAAAGCTGCGCCAGATCGACGTGGATGGCTTCCGCGCGGCCAACATCCCGATTACCTTTGACGCCAAAGGGGGCAAGGGGGCGCTCGAAAACGCGCTTGCCGCCGTGTGCCGCCGCGCCGTGGAAGCGGTTGACCGCGGCGAAAGCGTCATCATTCTTTCCGACCGGAACATCGGCCCCGCGCGGGCCGCCATACCCTCGCTGCTGGCGGTTGCCGCGGTGCATCACCATATGATCCAAGCCGGCGGGCGAACCCGCTGCGGCATCATCATCGAGACCGGCGAAGCGTTCGAGGTACACCACTTCGCGCTGTTGCTCGGCTACGGCGCCAGCGCGGTAAACCCGTATCTCGCGTTCGAGACTATCGAAGAAATGCACCGCACCGGCCAGCTGGACGGCGGCGTGACCGCCGAAGCGGCGGAATACAATTTCATGAAGGGCGTCGATAAGGGACTGCTGAAAATCATTTCCAAAATGGGGATTTCCACCATCCAGTCGTATATCGGCGCGCAAATATTCGAAGCCGTGGGACTTTCGGAAGAGTTCATCGCGAAGTACTTCACCGGCACGCCGTCGCGCATCGGCGGCATCGGCATAGAGGAAGTGCGGGAAGAGACGATGATGAAACACCGCTACGCGTGGCCGGACAACGCCCCCGCGGGCCGGCTCGTCACCCTCGATCCGGGCGGCGTCTATAACTGGCGCGCGCGCGGCGAAAACAACACCTACTCGCCCGAAATGATCCAGATGCTCCAGCAAAGCGCCCGGCTTGGCGATTACGAACTGTTTAAAAAATACACGGCCGTGGTGGACACCCAGGATGGAACCTTCAACACCATCCGGAGTCTTATGGATTTCGCGCCCGCGGCGCCCGCGCCGCTGGAGGAAGTCGAACCGGCCGAAGCGATCGTCAAACGCTTTTTCACCGGCGCCATGTCGTTCGGCTCCATCAGCAAAGAGGCGCACGAGACCATCGCCATCGCCATGAACCGCCTCGGCGCGAAAAGCAACTGCGGCGAAGGGGGCGAAGACCCGGCGCGCTTTACGCCGTTGCCGAACGGCGATTCCGTCCGCAGCGCCATCAAGCAGGTGGCCTCGGGCAGGTTTGGCGTCACCTCGAACTATCTGGTGAACGCCGACGAGATACAGATCAAGATGGCCCAAGGGGCCAAGCCGGGCGAAGGGGGCCAACTCCCCGGCCCGAAGGTCGACACGGTGATCGCCGCCGTGCGGCATTCCACGCCGGGCGTCGGCCTCATTTCCCCGCCGCCGCACCACGACATTTACTCCATTGAAGATTTGGCGCAGTTGATATTCGACCTGAAAAACGCCAACGTAAACGCGCGCATAAACGTGAAACTGGTTTCCGAGGCCGGCGTCGGCACCGTTGCCGCCGGTGTGGCGAAGGGCCACTCCGAAGCCGTGCTTATTTCCGGCCACGATGGCGGCACCGGCGCCTCCCCCATTTCCTCCATCAAGCGCGCCGGCCTGCCGTGGGAACTGGGCGTGGCGGAAACCCATCAGGTGCTGATGCGGAACAACCTCCGCTCCCGCATCGTGGTGCAGACGGACGGACGTGTGTTGACCGGGCGCGATATCGCCATCGCCACCCTGCTGGGAGCCGAAGAATGGGGCGCGGCCACCGCGGCGCTTGTCGTCAGCGGCTGCATCATGATGCGCAAATGCCATCTTAACAACTGCCCCGTCGGCGTCGCCACGCAGGACCCTGATCTGCGCAAAAATTTCACCGGCAAGCCGGAACATGTCATCAACTACTTCATGTTCCTCGCGCGCGAGTTGCGCGAGCTGATGGCGCGCCTCGGCTTCCGCACCGTTAACGAAATGGTGGGCCGCGCCGACATGCTGAAAGCCAAAGAGGGGATCACCCACTGGAAGGCGAAGCATGTGAAGCTCGGTCGCGTGCTGGTGAAGGCCGAATCGGCGGGCTGCGCCCCCTACTGCCGCGATAAGCAGGATTTTGGCCTCGACACCGCGCTGGATCACGAACTTATCCGCCGGGCGAAGCCGGCAATTGAGAAAAAGGAAACGGTCTCCATCGCCGCCAATATCCGCAACGTGAACCGCGCCTTCGGCACCATGCTCTCGGCGGAAATATCGCGCAACCACGGCGAGCGGGGCTTGCCGGATGACACCATCCGGATAAAAGCGAAAGGCTCGGCGGGACAAAGCTTCGGGGCATTCGGCGCGCGCGGCGTCACGCTGGAACTGGAAGGCGAAGCAAATGACTACGTTGGCAAGGGACTTTCGGGCGCGCGGCTGATAGTGTACCCGCCGCGTAAAGCCGTCTTCAACCCGCACGATAATATCGTTGTGGGAAACGTCGCGTTCTATGGCGCCACCAAAGGTGAAGCCTATATCCGGGGCCGCGCGGGCGAGCGCTTCTGCGTGCGCAACTCCGGCGCCAATGTGGTGGTGGAAGCCGTGGGCGATAACGGCTGCGAATACATGACCGGCGGCCGCGTGGTTATTCTCGGCCCCATCGGCAAAAACTTCGCCGCGGGGATGAGCGGCGGTATCGCCTACATACTGGACGACAGCGATATGGCCCGCCAGCGCATCAACATGGAAATGGTCGCGCTGGAAACGATGGACGCCTCGGATGAAGCGCTGGTAAAAGGGATGATAGAACGGCATCACGCATACACCGGCAGCATCTACAGCAAGAAGACACTGGATGAATGGGGTGATTTGAAGGCCAGAGTCATAAAAGTGATGCCGGTGGAATACAAACGGGCGCTGGCCGAGCTCTCAGGCGAAAAAAAGAAAAAAGCGCCGGTGACGGCCGTGGCGGGAGGTTGACGATGGGTAAAATACTCGGCTTCAAGGAATTTGGACGCCAGACCCACCGGTACGACGCCGTGGAAAAGCGGGTGAAGAACTGCCATGAGTTCGTGCTCCCGCTTTCCAAAGACCAGGTGCAAAATCAGGGGGCCCGCTGCATGGAATGCGGCACCCCCTTCTGCCACCCGAACTGTCCGCTCAACAACCTGATACCGGACTGGAACGACCTCGTCTACAAAGGACGCTGGGAAGAGGCGCTTCAGGCTCTTTGGAGCACCAACAATTTTCCCGAGTTCACCGGCCGCATCTGCCCCGCCCCGTGTGAATCGGGCTGCGTGCTCGGCATCATCAGTCCGCCTGTCGCCATCAAGGGGATTGAATATTCCATCATCGAAGAGGCGTGGAAGAGCGGCATCATAAAGCCGAATCCCCCGGCGCAGCGGAGCGGCAAAAAAATCGCCGTCATCGGCTCCGGCCCCGCGGGCCTTGCCGCCGCCGACCAGCTCAACAAAGCGGGCCACGCCGTGACCGTCTACGAACGGGCCGACCGCATCGGCGGCCTGCTCCGCTACGGCATCCCCGATTTCAAGCTGGACAAATCGGTGATCGACCGCCGCATCAAGCTGATGGAAGCCGAAGGGGTGAAATTCGTCACCAACGCCAACATCGGCGTGAACGTTGCCGCCAAAAAGATTCTGGATGAATCGGACGCGGTGGTGATGGCGTGCGGCGCAACCATCCCGCGCGACCTGCCGATACCGGGCCGCAACCTGAAAGGCGTTCGCTTCGCGATGGAGTTTTTGGGACAGAACAACAAGCGCGTGGCTGGCGATAAGATCGCCGCCGACGCCGAGATCACCGTTACGGGAAAACACGTCGTCGTTATCGGCGGCGGCGATACCGGCTCCGACTGCGTCGGCACCTCCATCCGGCAAGGGGCCGCCTCGGTTTTGCAGATCGAGCTGCTGCCGAAACCGCCGGAAGGACGCACCGCCCAAACCCCGTGGCCGGTTTATCCCGGCCCCCGGATGTTCAGCACTTCATCTTCGCAGGCCGAAGGATGCGCGCGCGATTGGTCGATCCTCTCAAAAGAGTTCATTGATGATGGCAGAGGCAATGTTTCCGGCATCAAGGCGGTCCGCCTCGAATGGGAAGGGATGAAATTCAAGGAACTCCCCGGCACCGAAATGACGCTTAAGGCCGACGCGGTATTCCTCGCGATGGGCTTCCTCTACACCGACCCCGCTTCTATCGTTAAGGAGCTGGGGGTGGAGCTGGATCAGCGCGGCAACGTAAAGACCGGCGCCGACTACCAAAGCTCGGTAAAGAAGGTGTTTTCCGCGGGCGACTGCCACACCGGCCAGTCGCTGGTGGTCAGCGCCATCGCCGAAGGGCGCGAGTGCGCGCGCGAAGTGGACAAGTTCCTCAGCGGCGGCGAATCACTGCTCCCCTCTCGGAACCGCTCGTTCTACGACCTCAAGTAAACCCGCCTCCAACGCATGGCTGAACGCCCAAAAAGTGTTCTCCATTCATTCGCAGGCGAGGCCGGTGCGGAGGTTTTGCAGGTTTTCCCGCATCAGGCCGATGAAGGTAACTCCCCGCGCCATCTGCTCGCGGGTGATATTGTGCGCGGCGTTCAATTGCAGCAGCGGCACCCCCGCCTCCCCGGCGATGGCCTGTGCCGTTTTGGGAAGCACCAACTCCTCGTAAAAAACGCCTCGCGCGTTCGACGACTTTACCAGCTTGGTCAGCGCCATCATCGTGTTTGCCGACGGCTCGGCCTCGGGTGAAAACCCATAGGCGGCGTGATAGTCCAGCCGGTAACGGCGCGCCATATAGCCGAAAGCGTAATGCCCGCCGTGGATAAGTTCGCGCGTGGCGCATCGGGCCAACCCTTTTTGATATGCGGCATCAAGCTCTTCCAGTTGTTTGTTATAGACGGATGCATTATCCCTGTATAATTGGGCGTTATTCCGGTCTATTTTCGCAAAAGCCTCCGCGATGGAGTTCACCATCTTCTGGGCATTTTCAAAGTCCAGCCAGATATGCGGGTCTCCCCCACGCTCATGATGATGCCCGTCATCCTTCTCCCCTTCCATCAGCCGGATGCCGTTGGAGGTATCGGCCACCAGCCGCCGGGGATTGGGAGCGCTTTTTAATATCCTTTCCGCCCACGGCTCCATCGCCGCTCCGGTGTAGATGAAAAGGCTGGCCGCCATGATGCCGGCCACATCGGATGGAGGCGGCTCGTAGGCGTGCGGCTCCATGCCGGGAGAAAGCAGCATCGTCACATCGGCGCGGCCTCCCCCGACGGCGCGGGTGAAATCGTAAAGCGGAAAAAGGGTGACAATGACGCGCGGACGTCCCGTGGATTGCGGTGCGGAACGCTGACAGGCGGCGGCGAGTATCAACAGGAACGCCATAGCCAACGCGCCCTTCCTGAAATTCATCACCGCTCCCCTTCCGCTCATAAATGAAAATGATTTTCATTTATACGGGATGCGGGAATAACTGTCAAGCCGCGCCGGGGCCGCATATTTCATGGAACTGGGCGAAGGGGTAATTATTTTTGACAAATATGTAATAAAGGGAATAGCATATATACAGCCGGTAACATGTGGGAACATGGGGGTGACGGACGGTGATGAATTCGGCGGCCAGACGGGCGGTTCTTAAAAGCATCGTCATTTACGGATTGACGGCCCTTCTTTTATCCCATTGCAGCGAGTTCTCCACTTCCGACACGGCCAAAACCGGCAACGCCCAGGCTTCCGTTACGCTCAAATTGCCCAAAGGGGTGTCACTCAAGCCGGGCGGGCAGATTGCGCAAACCGGCAACAAGCGCGCCGCCACCATCACCGCCATCACCATCAGCGTGAGCGCCGCCGACATGACGACGATCACGCAGCCTGTTTCGCTGACAACCCTTGACGCGACGATTGACGTGCCGGTCGGCGCGGCCCGCACCTTCACCGCGCTGGTGAAGACCGACATCGGCGGCTCCTTCACCGGCAGCCACACCACCGATGTTTCCGGCAGCGCGCTGAGCGTATCGATAAGCATGGCCATCAACAGCGCGCTCATTTCGGGCAAGCTCTCCGCCGCCGTTTCAAAGCCGGGCCTGAAGGCGGCAATAAGCACGTGGGCCGGCGCGGTGGTGGAGGTATTCGACTCCACGGGGGCGCTGGTCGGCACCGGCACCGCCGCCGCGGACGGCACCTACTCGGTGGACGTGCCGGACGGGGCGAATTATTTTGTGCGGGCGCAGATAGGCAACATGGTGCTGAAGGCGTATGTGCCGAGCACTTCCGGAGCCACCGCGGTGAGCGTGAATACCACCAGCACCGCCGCGGTGATGGTGCTGGCTCAATCGTTGGGGGTGGCGAATCTGGGAGATAGCGGTGTCAGCGGCACGGCGGCGATAGCCGCGGCGAACATCTCCACCTTGTATGCGAGCATTCTGGCCGATCCCAATTTGGCGGTAGCGGCCGCCGCGCTTGAAAGCGAGATCACCGCGAGCTACGACCCCAACGGCACGACTCTCTCGGTGGGAAGCGCCGGCACGGCGGGCGCGTCAAGCATCAGCCTGATTGTCTCCGCTGTTGCGCCGCCATCCACCACTACGGTATCCCCCCCCGCCGCGCCGACGGGGGTTTGGGTCTCCGCCGGGAACGCGCAAGCTTTCATCGGCTGGACGGCTGTAACGGGGGCGACAAGCTATAACGTCTATTACCGCGCTTCCGTCTCCGGAGTGACAACCGCCAACGGGACGAAAGTTACCGGCGCAACGAATGGCGGCGCGATCACCGGCCTTACCAACGGAACGACGTATTACTTCATCGTTACCGCGGTGGGTGCCGGGGGCGAGAGCGCCACATCATCGGAAGTTTCCGCAACGCCGCAGGTTCCCGCCCCCGCCGCGCCGACGGGGGTGACGGCAACATCGGGCGACTCGCGGGTAACGATAAGCTGGAATGCGGTAAGCGGCGCCACCCTTTATCATGTTTACTGGAGCGTCACGCCGGGGGTGGCAGGAAGTTCAATCTGGCTGGGTGGAACTTCTTATACGCATACCCCCCTCACAAACGGCATTCCCTACTATTACAAGGTGACGGCGGAGAACGCGGCGGGAGAGGGAACCGCTTCGGTGGAAGTGAGAGGTATTCCGGGAGCAGGGGTTGCTTGGGCGGGGCGGACATCCGGCACCGCAAATATCCTGTACGCTGTTGCCTCATCCGGCACAGGGCTTGCCGCAGTTGGAGCAGGTACCACGCTTCGGACCTCGCCGGACGGCATAGCCTGGACAACGCGCCCTGATCCCACCACCTGGGGATACGATATGTTTGGCGTTGTGTGGGGCGGCACACAGTTTGTTACCGGCGGTGTGGCGGGAACCCTTTTAACGTCGCCGACGGGCGCTGCATGGACGTTGCAGACGTTTTCCACCGCAAACGATATAAACGGCTTAGCGTGGAACGGCACGCAGTTTGTGGCGGTCGGCGCGGGGGGGACAGCCGAAATCAATACCTCGCCGAACGGCATCACATGGACGGCTCGGACGCCAAGCACGGCCAACCTGCTCAAAGGCGTCACGTGGGGCGGTGCCCAATTCGTGGCGGTTGGCGCGGGGGGAACCGTCGTTACCTCGCCGGACGGTATAATAATATGGACAAATCGAACAGCCACATCGGGCACCACGGAATTGCTTGCCGGCGTTGCCTGCTCTCCCGCGATTTGTGTGGCCATCGGATCGGCCGTCGGCCCTCCTTATTACACAATCGTTTCCTCGCCGGATGGCATCACTTGGACCCCCAGAACATCCACGGCCACAAGCGCCCTGAATGCCGTAAATTGGAACGGCACGCAGTTCGTGGCGGTTGGAGCGGTGGGAACCATCCTTACCTCGCCGGACGGCATAACCTGGACGGCCCAAACATCCGGCACCGCAAATGCCCTGAATGGCATTACATGGGATGGCACGCAATACGTGGCGGTCGGCGCCGCCGGTACGATTCTTGTTTCCCACTCGCCTTTCATGGGGGGCGCAATACAGAAACAGCTTGCCTCCGGCGGCGTCGTCACCACATATGCCGGAGCTGCTGGGGTAACAGGTTCGACAGATACCGGAACAGGCCCGGCAACGCTGGCCCGGTTTAACTGGCCAGATGGCATCACCACGGACGGCACGAACCTCTACGTTGCGGATACCGTCAACAACACCATCCGCAAGGTCGTGATTTCCACCGGAGCGGTTACGACGCTTGCCGGTACCGCGCTTTCTGCTGGTTCGACCGATGGTGCGGGAATTGGAACGGCGCTGTTTAACTTCCCACGGGGCATCACAACGGACGGCACGAACCTCTATGTGGTGGATGGCGGTAACCACACTATCCGTCAGGTTGTGATATCCACCGGCGTGGTAACAACGCTTGCCGGAAGTGCTGGGTTGACGGGCTCAGCCGACGGCACAGGGGTGGCGGCGCGGTTTAATTTCCCTGAAGGTATTACGACGGACGGCACGAACCTCTATGTGGCGGATGGCGGTAACAAAACCATCCGAAAGATTGTGATTTCCACCGGGGCGGTTACCACGCTTGCGGGAACAGCGTTGGTAACGGGGTCTGCAGATGGCACGGGGGCGGCGGCGTCGTTCAGTTATCCTAAGGGCATCACGACAGATGGAACGAACCTCTATGTGGCGGACTTCAACGGTCCAACTATCAGAAAAGTAGTGATATCAACAGGCGTGGTAACGACGCTGGCAGGCACCGCAGGTACCAATGATGACGTCGATGGCATCGGCGCGGCGGCGGCATTCTACGGGCCGCAAGGCATTACGACGGACGGCACGAACCTCTATGTAACGGATTACTGGAACCACAATGTCCGGAAAATTGTGATTGCGTCCACCGTTGTAACGACTTTGGCTGGCTCCACCTTACTGTCGCAGGCGCAAGGTTCCACCGACGGAACCGGCACGGCGGCGCTGTTTAAGGGTCCTTATGGCATTACGACGGACGGCACGAGCCTCTATGTGATGGATACCGGCAACCACACCATCCGGAAAATCCAATGATGAAATCTCCGTTTCCCGTCCCCGGTAGGTGCGACACTCCTGTCGCACGTTGGCGCACCGCGCCAAGCAAGGTCGGCCCATTGGGCCGATTGTGCGACAAGAATGCCGCATCTACCGGGGGAAAAGAGGAAGAGGAAAACTGAATGAAACGAATGTTTGCGTGGTTGTTGCCGGCTTTCCTCCTTCTTATCCCCGGCACGGCGTTCGCCGCCGATTTCACCGCCGAGATCGTCGACCTTGACGGTAAAGTGACGGTCACGCAAAAAGCCGCCGGCAAGGCAACGCCCGCGCAAAAAGGGATGAAGCTCGTTCCCGGCGATGTGTTGGCAACCGCCACAGACGCCGAGGCGGAACTGCTGTACGAAGACGGCAACGTTACAAGAGTCGGCGAAGAGACAACCCTCACGATTAAAGAACTCTCCATTGCCGACGACAAGAGCCGCAAGACGGTGCTTGATCTGGCGGCGGGACAATTGAAAAACTCCGTGTCAAAGCTTGTGAGCAAGACCTCCAGCTTCGAGGTACACACGAAATCCGCCGTGGCGGGCGTTACCGGCACGCCACCGTGGGTGGTAAAAGCCATCGGTGGCAAGGCGGGCGGCGCGCAACGGACGGAGGTCGACCTTATTACCGGCACAAGCGGGCAGGTCTTCGTAAAAGGGATTGACCCGGCGGCGCCAAAAGTGTTTTTGACGCCCGGCACCCGCACAATGGTTTTGTTCGGAATGCCACCGGCTCCGCCATCCCCTATTTCACCGGCTCGCCTGGCGCAGTTGCAGAAGGCAATGCCAATCACCACGCCGCCCGAAACCATGCAGCAAAAACGGCAGGAACTGGACATCAAGACCGGCATCGGCGCCGAGCCGCCCCCCGCTTCGGGTGAAGGGGCTTCCGCCACACCAGAGGCGGCGCCGGAGGAACCCGTTGAGCCCGCGAAAGCCGCCGCTCCGGCTACCGCCGTGCAGCCGCCAGCGGCCCCGGTGGATACGATGCTCGACCATGTGGCAAAAAATATCTCCATTACAACGTTCACCCCTCCCGCCGATTCCACCACCGGTGAAAACAGCGAGCAGCAGGGGGTGCAAGCGGGAAATATCACCACTACCCAGACCGCAACCCAGATGCCCGCCACAACCAAAGTGCATATACAACTCAACCTGCAAACCAAATGAAAACACCGCAAAAAAGCGCCGCAACCGTAATGGCTTTCCTGTTTGCCGTAATTTCCGCGCCGGCTTTCGCCGAGGATGACGGAGACGGCAAACTGCTGCTCCAAATAAATGAAAACCGCGGTTCGTGGAGCGCCAACTCCTCTCCCAAAAAAGAGGGCGGCCAAAACTACCTTTATTTTTCCGCGGGATATTACACGCCCAATTACGGCATCACGGCGCTCGGCGCCCACGGCGATACCGCTTACCGTTACAACAGCCCTTCCAAAGATGATTTTTCCCTTGCGGCGTTTACGGACAGCACCGTGTCGCTGTATTACCTTCCCGCGCCGGTGGCGGGGGCAAACATCCGCCTCGGCGCCGATTTCAACATCCCCACGGGCCATTCGCGGTTCAGCAGCCGGGAACTGGCCAGTCTGATGATCGATAACGTTTCCAAGGAACTTAATTTGTTATCATCCTACGGCAAGGGATTTAACATCGCCCCCAACGTGGCGCTTTCGGTGCCGTATGCAAAAGGCAGTTTCGGCCTCGGCGTACGCTATGAGTTGACCGGCGAATACGATCCCACCTCGGATGTGGCGGACGACTCATACAACCCGGGAAATATCCTCATGATATTTGCCTCCATGCAGTACAACTTCACCGAGGCGAAATCCCTCTATCTGGACGTGAGCACAACGATGGTCGGCAAGGATACCCAGGGAGGGGCCGAGGTTTTCAAGCAGGGGAACGCCTATTCGCTGACCGCGCGGTATGTGACGCTGGAGGAGCAAAACCGCGTGACCTACGGCCTGACGTATGGCTGGCAGGAAAATAATCAGATGTACGGCGCCGGGGGGTTGACCACGGAGGACAGGAATACCAACAACAATTACTACGACCTGTTCATCAACACGGCCCACCATGTCGATTCCAGCCTGGCATTGAATGGAATTGCCGGGTACAAAAGCGTGAAACCGAACGGCTATGATGAGGCGAACGCCCTGTACGACGGCGGCTTTGGCAAAATCTATTTCGGCGGCGGAGCCACCAGCTATTTCTCAAAGCGGTTGTACGGTACGCTGGATCTGCGCTTCTTCCAGATATGGAATGCCAATGACGCCCTCGAACCGGGCGGGGCGGTATATCGCGGGTTCAATATCGATATCGGCGTGGTCTATTCCTTCGGCGGCGCCTGACCCTTTCAGATTCTAAGCCGTATCTATATGTATTGTATACACTTGAAGCTATTTATTTTTCCAAAAAATACTTAAAAATAGTTGTTGCGGGCGGCAAATAATGTGCTATAATTAATTTGTTCAATCGTTGAAGACAATATTCATTGTCCAAGTCAAACAAACCACTCAGCATATCAATAGGTTAAATGCAATTCTCCGCTCTTTTATTACCATTTGCGGCAACATCGCTATAACCTACGAGGAGGAACTATGGGGAAAGAACCTGATAACAAACGAGTTCCAGAAGCACCAGTCGATCCAATTTTTATAAACCGCTGGTCTCCCCGTGCTCTTGACCCCTCCCCCATCCACCCGGAAACGCTTAAAACGCTGTTCGAGGCAGCCCGCTGGTCTCCTTCCTGCTTCAATGATCAGCCGTGGCTCTTCATGTATGCCGATACCGCCGAACTGCGGGCAACCCACCTTGAAATCCTGGCCGAGGGAAACCGCGTATGGTGCAAAAATGCTCCCGCGCTGGCTATCCTTTTCGCCCGCCGACGCTTTGCCCACAACAACAAGCCCAACGGCTGGGCCGTCTTTGATTGCGGCGCGGCATGGATGGCGCTCACCATGCAGGCCCGGCTGCTCGGCCTTTACACACATGGTATGGCTGGCTTTAGCAAAGAGGCCGCCCACCGCCTGCTGAAGGTGCCGCAAGAGGACTACGAAGCGGTCTGCGCCATCGCCATAGGCCGCTACGGCGACCCGGCCTCACTCCCCGCCGACCTGCGGGAGCGCGAAGAACCGAACGGCCGCAACCCTTCCGCCTCCGTGGCCCGCCGCTTTTTTTAAAGCCGGAAATCGCGCTCAAGAGCAGCTTTTTCCGTCCGATAAGTCAAGTATCATGCTAAGCCCCATGCAGATATTTTCGGAGTCCCGGTTACCTTTTCCCCCCGATTTTGATACCCTTAACCCACGCATTATGAAAATAGAAAAGGTACTGGTCACCGGTGGCGCCGGGTATATCGGCGCGGCGCTCTGCGAACATCTGCTTGATGCCGGCTACGGCGTGATTCTGTACGACCGCTTCCTTTTCGGTTCAAAGCCGGTGGCGCACCTGAAAAACCGCCCCGGCCTCGTCATCGTCCACGGCGACATCCGCGATACCAAAAAAATAGCCCGGCTGCTGAAGCCCGGCATGGCGGTGATCCACCTCGCCTCGCTTTCCAACGACCCATCGTGCGACCTCGATCCCGGCTGGTCCGTGGCGATCAACCACGAAGCGGCGATGCGGCTGGCGGCGGCGGCAAAAGCGGCTGGCGGCGGACGATTCATTTTCGCCTCCTCCTGTTCGGTCTACGGCTACGGCGATGGCAAGGTTTTGGGGGAGAACTCCCCCTGCAATCCGGTATCGCTTTACGCCAAGCTGAAGCTCAAAACCGAAACCGAACTGACCGCGATGGCGGATGGCTCGTTTTGCCCCGTTTATTTGCGGCAGGCGACCATCTTCGGCCTCGCTCCCCGCATGCGGTTCGACCTGGCGGTGAACCAGATGACGCTCCACGCCATCACGCGCGGCAAGATTTTTGTGCTGGGGGGCGGACAGCAGTGGCGGCCCTTCCTCCATGTGCGCGACGCCGCCGCGGCGTTCCGGCTGGCGCTGGAGGCGAAGCGTGAAAAAGTGTTTTGTCAGGCGTTCAACGTCGGGAGCAATGCCAACAACATAAAAATAGCCGATCTCGCCCGCACGGTGAGCGGCGAGGTGGAAGCCGAAGTGGAAGTGGCCCCGGCGGATGCCGACCGGCGCAACTACAACGTTGATTTTTCCAAGATCGCGCGTGTGCTTGGCTTCAAGGCTTCACACTCCATTGTGGATGGGATACGCGAGGTTGCCGCATGGGTGGGGCGCGATATAAAAAAGGACTACAACACCGGCGAATTTTTCAACATCCTGCGGATGAAGGAATCGGCCAGCATCCTCGCCGGCGGCAGGCGGCGCGCGGCGGCGCCACGCCCCGGCGCGCAAAAAGTGTTCGATTTCATCCGCGCGGGCGAAGCATTCGACCTGCTGTTGCGCGCCTGCGGCGTGGGGCGCGGCGACGCGGTGATCGCGGGGAAAAAAAGCGGGCGCTGGCTGCTGGATCGGCTTAAAAAGTACGGCCTGCGCGTAACGCTGCTCCCCGCCGAAAACGGCGGCATGAGCCACGCCGCGCTGGAAAAATACCTGACAAAAGGGACGTGCGCGGTCTTCCTCACCGGCGCGGAATCCCCCGCCACGCTGAAGTTGGCGAAAAAAACACATGCCATCATCGTCACCGAAACGCCGGTGGCGGCAAACGCCGACGCCGTATTCTGGATGCGCGATGTGCTCCCCGGCGCGGCGCTCTCCCCCGCCGCCCGCATCCGCGTGAACGGCGGCCCGGTTGGCAAGAACCTCCGCGCCTGCATCAAAAAGCGCACCGGCGAGTGGATGGAGTCGCCGCTCGCCGGCAAAGCCGTCACAGACGCCTTCGACCTTTTGGGAAAGTAGCGGGCATCGCCGCCAAGCCGGTCAGCCGAGGCGGGAGCGGAGTTCGAAGTTGGTGCTCCGAAGCCGCTGGGTCACCAACTGGGCCAGATTGCGCATAACCGTTAAACCAAGCCCCTTTTCAGCATTGAAAAGGTTTTCCATCTTGTCGTGGGGGAAACGGATCACGCTGGTGGGCATCGCCGCCCTGAGCGAGGCGGAACGCCGCGCGCCGTCCAGAAACGACAGCTCACCCGCCACGCCGCCATCGCGGATCTTCAACAAGCTCACGGGCTTGACGTCTTGCGGCGTGAGGTTCATCTCCACACTTAACGTCCCCTTGACCACGATAAAAATATCGCGCGAACGTTCATCCTCCTGGGTCAAAACGCTGTTGGCGCCGTATTCCTCCGGGGAAGCGATGGAAATAAGCTTTTCCATATCCGCGCCGTCAAGCCCGGCGGTGAGACTTTCCGCCTTTTTCAGCAGCGCCAGCAGCGCCGCATGATCCATTTCAACCGGTTGCCAATTCGACACGTTTTTTCTCCTCCGTGGTTAACGGGTACCTAAGACATTTTACACCATCTTTCAGTTGTGCGGCATCTTTTACGCCGACAATCGCCGCGGTGACCGCCGGATTGGCGATTACCCAGTTGATCGCAATATGGGCGGGCGGCTTGCCGATTTCCGCGGCGGTGGCTTTGAGTTTTTCCACCCTGTCATAGGCCTTCGCCAGCGTTTCAGGCCTGAATATCCCGAACCCGCCGCCGCCGCGCCAATCCTCGAAGTGCGTTCCCTTGCCGTATTTGCCGGTCAAAAGGCCGGAGCTCAGCGGGCTGTAGGCGATCACGCCGATTTTGTTCTTCGCGCAATATGGCAGAATGTCGGCCTCAATATCGCGCTCCAGCAGGTTGTACTTCGGCTGTACGCAATCGACCAGAACCACCTTGCGCGCCCGCTCCAGCAGCGGCAGATCGAAGTTGCTCACGCCGATGGCCCGTATCTTCCCCTTTTCCTTCGCCTTGGCCAACTCTTCCATCGCGTGTTCCATCGAATCGTTAGGCGATGGCCAATGTATCTGGTAAAGGTCGATATATTCGGTCTTGAGGTTTCTCAGGCTGACGTCCAGTTCCTTTCGTATGGCCGCGGGCTTCAGGTCGCGCACGATTTGCCCGTTCATGTTGGAAAGCCCGCACTTGGTTGCCAACACCACGGTATCGCGGAACGGCTTCAGCACATCGCCCAGCAGCCGTTCGCTGTGTCCCCAACCGTAGGCCGGGGCGGTGTCGAAAAAATTGATTCCCTCCTCCACCGCCGCGAGGATTGAGCCGCGGGAAACCTCGTCCCCCTTGGTGGTCCACCACGGCGCGCCGCCTATGCCCCACGCGCCGTAACAGATGACGGATACTTGTATCCCGGTTGTTCCGAGTTCACGCTGTTCCAAAAGATAAACCTCCGTAAAACTATTTTGAAGTGTGGGAAAAAACCCCGTCCCAATCGGGGTCGGGGGGAGCCGCCATAAAAATACGGCACCGTTTAATATAAGTCCATGACGCGGCATCTTCCTTGTTGAGCGCCATGGCCGCTTCAAAGGCCTCAATGGCCTCCTCCCATTTCCGCGCCTGATACAGCGCGCGCGCCACGCCATAACTGTGAAGCCATTGCCGCGTGGCATCCGTCACATCGGCGGGGAAATCCACCAGTTCATATATCCGTACCGGGGTGGAACGCCCGACCACGCGCACAAGATCAAGCTCGCGCACGACAAAAGCGCCGCCGATGGCATTGCGCGTATTTTCCGAAATGCATATGTACGTGCCATACTGTTTGTTGATCCCTTCAAGACGGGCGGCCAAATTCACCTCGTCGCCGATCACGGTGTAGTCGAAGCGCTGCTGCGATCCCATGTTCCCCACCAGCATCGGGCCGGTGTTGATGCCAAGCCGCGCCTCCACCATCGGCCTCCCCTCCCCCTTCCATTTTTCACGGAGAGCTTTCAGCCGCTTCTGGCAAAGCAGCGCCGAGCGGCAAGCCAACTCGGCATGGTTATCGTACAGCAGCGGCGCGCCGTAAAAGGCCACGATGGCGTCGCCGATGTATTTGTCGAGCGTCCCCTGGTTTTCCATGACGATGTCGGTCATTTCGGTGAGATACTCGTTCAGCAGTTCGACCAGCGCGTCCGGCGTCAGCCCCTCGGAGATGGTGGAAAAGCCCTTGATGTCTGAAAACGACGCGGTGAGCACCCGCGTTTCCCCGCCCAACTTGAGTTTGCCGGGATCTTCCATGATCTTGCTGATAACGGCCGGGGAGAGGTAATGTCCGAATGCCTTCTTGACGTACTGCTTTTCCTTGGACTCGATAAAGTACTTATAAAACGCGATACCGCCGTAAACCATGACGATGGCGATCACGGGATAGAGAACGTCGAGGAGGGTATTCTTCTCCACGAACATAAAACGCTGGAACAGTATGTATGAAACCATGAGGATGAGGGCAAGCAGCAGTCCGCCAAACACCTTGAGCCGCCGCATGGCGAGCGTGAGCGCAATGCCCACCACCATGATCGAGGCCGCATCGAATATCAAAAACCAGTTGGCCCGTTTAAGCTCACGGCCATCGAGGACGCTTTGAATATAGTTCGCGTGGACCATCATTCCCGGCTGAATACCGAACGGGGTGACACGCATGTCGTAAATGCCGATGGCGGTGGCGCCGACAAGGACGATCTTGTCCTTAAAGAGTTTTTCCAGCGCTTCGGGCGAATCGTAATCGTGCCCCATGAGGTCGGCGATGGAGACCGCCGGGAACTCGCCCTCGCCGCCATAGTAGTTGACGTAACTCGCGCCCGTTTCATCGCTGGAAATGAACGTCTTGCCCACTTCAAACCCTTCCACACCCCCGTCAGAAAAGATGATTTTCGGCGGGCCGCCGCCATAATAAAGCCCCAACACTTGCAGGCTGAGCGAAGGAAAATACTTGCCGTTGAACTGGATGACATTCGTTATTTTCCGCAGCGTTCCGTCGGCATCCGGCACCATGTTGAAGTACCCGGTCACCGGGGCGCTGTCGGTAATCAGCTTTATGTTCGGCTTTACGCCGACCGCGTTAATCATGGGGAAGTCCCGCCTGCCCGACACGGGGTACTTTATGGCGCCGAACCGCGAATGTTTTATGACGCGGTAATCCGCTTCGAGATTCATCTTCAGGTCTTTCACCTCAACGGGATCGGTGAAGAAAAAATAGCCCGGCACAACGTTGCCGGCGTTTTTGATGGCGTCGGCGAGACGCTGATCGGCGTTCGCGTTATCCAGCGCGTCTTCCAGGGCGGCGCGCAACGGGCCGTTTGGAGGCGCTTTGGCAAGCAGTTGTTGCGCAAGGGTGAAATCCGGCCTCTCTTCGGGATATGAGAAAACGATATCGAGTCCGACCGCCTTCGGATTTCCCTTCGCAATGCGGTTGACCACGCCGGCGATCACGGTCCGCGTCCAGGGCCAGCGGCCGAAAACATCCTGGCTCTTCTGGTCGATGGCGACGATTACCACGTCGCGCTTGCCGGTGATGATCCCCCGTGCGCGGAAGTTGAGATCGAACATCTTGTGCGAGACAAGCGAGAAAAGCTCGAAATTCGCCAAAAAGAGGAGGAACGAAAGAATGGTCAGCAGGAGGCCCAGCTTGACCTCGCTTAGCTTGGGAACAAATCTGCCCGCATTCATTCACACCCAGTATATCCGAAAGGGGGATTTTTCCTTGCGATTAGGTGCGGTTTTCAGCCATCCTCACACGTCCAGCGGGGTATGATAAAATAACGGCAGATAATTACATGAAGGGGAACCGCCTGAAAGCGCTGATAATCTCTGAAAAATCGTTCGAAACCAAACAGCTTCGCGAATTCCTTCAAAGTCTCCCGTTCTCCGAATACGACCGCAACTTCCGCCTGGATTGCTACGAAATGGACTCCGCCAAAAACGCGCTGGACAAAATCGAAGCCGATGCGCAAAAAGGGGTGTTCTACGATTTCGCCATCGTCTCCCACCTGATGAAAAAACTGACCGGCCTCCAGTTCGCCCAATTGTTGGCACAAAAGAAAAAACTGCCGCCAGTGAACATAATTTTGCTGGCCAGCGCGGTAACCCCCCAACTGAAAGAGGAAGGGGAAAAGACCGGCGTACAGGCGATACTGCAAAACCCGGTCAGCGTGGATCAACTGCGGGAAGCGTTTGGGAACATCGCCGATGCCGCCGCGGAAAAAGCCCTGCAGCAGATGGAAGCCAATGGGGAAATGCTGAAAATGTCGGGCGATGACAACGCCGCCGCCTTTAAGGATCTCTGCAATACCACGGTTGCCACGCTGAAGAAATGCGTGGAGATGGCCCCTTGGCGGCGCGACCTGAATAACCACTTGGCAAAAGTCTACATCGGCGGTGAAGACTATGCGAACGCCATACCGATACTCAAAAACCTTATCAAATTCAGTTTTACGGACAAAGAGGCGCACAAGTCGCTCGCCCTGTGTTACAAGCGAACCGGGAAGAGCCTGGAAGACGCCGAATCCCTGCGCGAGCTTATAGAAGCGCGTCCCGGCGACGCCAATCTGCATTACCGCCTCGCGCAGGCCTATCGTATCGAGCAGGGGGGGCTGGACAAGGCGGAGGAATATTTCCGCAAAGCGCTTGGGCTGCATGGCGCTAACGACCCGCCAGGGCTGAAAGCGCGCGCGCATTACGGGCTGGCCAAAACCCTTTTTTTGAAGGCCGGCGAAAAACCCGGCTACGAAGCCTGCGCCTCGGCGCTGGCGGAACTCAAAAACGCGTTGCGGATCGATCCCGCGATGCTTGCCCCCTTCTTCCTCCTGCACGCCATTCTCAAAAATTTCGGCAAAGATACCGAAGCCGCCCAGGCGCTGGAAGCGGCCAAGAAAATAACGCCCGCCCTCCCCGCCGACTGGCTGGAGTGGTTTTTCCATTACATGGATGCCGGCGACACCCTAAACGCGGAGGATGCGCTGCAAAAAGCGCTTGTGATGGATACCGAGAACCAGGCCATCCTTGTTCTGGCGGGCGAAGTCTGGTTCCGCCGGCAAAATTACGATAAAGCGATTGCCCTGTTCGAGAAAGCGGTTGCGATAAACCCGTCCGACCCGCGGCTCTACAACTGGCTTGGCATCAGCTGCCGCCGCATGAAGCAAGGGGTGAAGGCGATGGAAAACTACAAAAAGGCGCTGATAATGGATCCGGACGATTTCAACCTGCACTACAATCTCGGCCGCGTCCACTTCATGCTGAAGGACTATGCCAACGCCCGCAAATCGTATGAGGAAGCGTTGCGGCTGAATCCCGATTTGGCCGAAGCCAAAGAAGCGCTGGCCCAGCTCCCCGCCACGCTGTAACCGAAAAAAAACGCGGGCTACACTGTTTTCAAATAATCGAAATAGGCGGAGTTTTCATTCTTCCAACGGTTCACCAAATAGCGGCCGCCCATCCGGTATTTGAACCGCCAGCGCTTTTGCACGCTAATGTTAAATGCGCGGGGAAACGAATAAAAACGCCGCATCTCCTCGATGATGCCGTGCTGCAACTCGTAAGGGGTCATCCGCGTGGGCCGGATCACGCAATGCAGCCCGTCATAGTGATCCCAGTCCTGATGCAGTATCCGTTTCTCGGCAACCATTTGGCCATGCACGGCCGTGCCGGGGAACGGCGTGAGCGCGCAAAGCTGGATGGTATCCAAGCCCGCCTCGATGGCGAAGTCCGTGGTATCCCTGATGGTCTGGGGCGTGTCGTGGTCGCCCCCCAGCACAAACATGCCGTGGATGCCGATATTATGCCGTTTGAAGCCCTTGATGGATGCAACGATCTCCTCCACCGTCTGCCCCTTGTCATACGCCTTGAGCGTTTCGGGATTGATCGATTCCATCCCGATGTAGGCGATACGGCAATTGGTCCGCTTTAACAGGTCAAGCAGCTCTTCGTCCCGCGCGGCATCTATCCGCAGTTGGCACGAATAGCGGTGCGGCACCTTGTTTTCGGCGATCATGGTCTTGAGCAAGTCCTTAGTCCTGCGCGGGTTCGCCGCGAAGTTGTCGTCGATAAAATTGATGGTGCGGCCAAGCATGGGAGCCATCTCGGCCATAAGCTGTTCTTTGGTCTTATAGCGGTACTTCCGCCCGAAGGTGGTGGTAACGCTGCAAAAGCTGCAATCGAACGGGCATCCGCGCGAGAACATCAGTTGCGCCGGATACTCTTCCGGCCCCTTGAACGCCTTGCACGACGAAAAATCGGCCTGTGGCATCTCTTCCATATTAACTTTAGCGATGGATGAAGGATTCTGCACCAACACGCCGTCGCGCATATACGAAATGCCCGGCACATCCGAAACGCCGCCGCCGTTCATTTTCGACACCAACTCGGCGAACGTCGCCTCCCCTTCGCCGCGCACCACGTAGTCGCAGTGCCGCAACGCCTCTTCCGCCATCGCGCTGACGTGCGGGCCGCCCATGACAACAGTCTTCCCCCGCCCTTTCAGCAGGCTCCCCAACCGGTACGCCTCGTTGACGGTGGAAGTGAGGGAACTGATCCCGACTAGATCGAATCCGCACAAATAGTCAATATCAACCGGCGCCTTTTCCTGGAAAAAGGTTTCCACCTCGTATCCCCGGCTTTTCATAAGGCCGCTCAGAAACGGCAACCCCATCCGCGGCAGGTACACCCGGCTAAACACATGGGTCTTAACCGCTTTGGTTTCCACGAGGGCAATACTCTTGATCTTCACTCGACACTCCTTTGTGCATGGTTGCGGCGGCGCAATACTTGCGAACTTCCCCGCCATGCTGCCCGATGGGGACTAACGAAACTTGAACAACCCGGAAAGGCTGCCTTTACCGGCTTAAAGTAATTAAAGATTATATCATAATGTGAAGCGGAAACGATGAAAAGATGGCTTTTTTGCATATTTAACCGGCGGAACAGACTCTTTTGCCGGCATTGACGCGATGGCGCCAAGCATTGAAAAGGCGAAAGTTATCGGGCGATATCGGTGATGATACACGCGAAGCTGATAATTTTACCGTCCTCGCCGTTGAGCGGGGTGATTGCCAAAAACTCTTCGCGCAGTTGACCGTTTTTCATCCGGTTGACAATCTTCCCTCTCCACCCCTTCCCTTTGAGAAGGGTATCCCACATCGCTTTATAAAATTCGGGCGGGTGACTTTCACTCTTGAGGATTGCGGGGGTCTGGCCGATGGCCTCCCCCTCGGCGTAGCCGGTGAGTTCGGCGAACGCTTTGTTCACATATTCAATCTTTCCCGCGGTATCGGTGATAAACAGCGGCTGGTTCAGATATTTGATGGCGATATGAAGCTTCTTCAGTTCCGCCGCGGCCTTGAGGTTCCGCAAGCCGTAGGCGAGGTTGTCCGCCATCCGCTCCAGCAGGATCAGCTCGTCGTCGCTGAATGCGTCGTGGTTCGCGGAATAGATGTTCAACGCGCCGATGACCTCGTCATCCAGATGCATCGGCAGGGCGGCGATGACGTTGATGCCGTGCTTCAGCGCGCTTTCGCGCCACGGAGAAAATAATTTGTCGCTGACGTGCGTGGTGACGGTGTGGCCGCTCCGGATGGCGCTCCCGGTCGGCCCCTGCCCGAGGGCATGTTCAGAGTCCCACGACACCTTTATGGTGTCGACATATTCTTTCGCGATGCCTGAGACGGCGGCGGGCGGCACACTCTTCTCATCGTCGTGCCTCTTTAACCCCACCCATGCAAGCCGGTAGCCGCCAATATCCACTATGAGGCGGCAAATCTCGTTGAGCAGCAGCTTCTCTTCGGGTATGCGCAGAATGAGCTCGTTGACCTCGTTCGTCAACCGTAGCGCGCGGTTCAACTCTTCAAAAGTCTTTTTATTGGCCATCCCATTCTCCCGCCTTTTATACACAGCGTCTTAAATAATTGCGCATAGTCTTTTAAGCTGTCCGTTTGGCCTCAGCCATTTATCCAACTGTTTTCCGATAACGACAATCAACTCCTCAAGGCTTTTGAAATACCTGTTATGGGTGCATAGGCGTC
>JACRGQ010000015.1 GCA_016217735.1 Nitrospinota bacterium | reverse complement strand
CCGCTATGCGCTTCTTGAAATCGCATGAGTAACACCTCCTGCCCGAACATCGTCTTTCTCATAAAACGCCTCCATGGACGTTTTATATAACCGGACAGGTAATGTGCTCCTACACCGGACGGTTAATGTGCTCGCAACAACGCCATGCGAGGGGACTGGAAAAACGGGCGCAAAGCGGCTTTAATAGAGTGCGGAGGATTGAGCGGGCCGGTTTCCGCGGCGTGTGCGCGGCAGCGCGGACCGGGGATTCTGTTTTTTAACCATCACGATGGAGCAGACAATGGAAAACCGTTACCGGATCATGGCGCGTGTCCCCCAGGGCCAAGGGGAAATACCCGAAGTGGTGCGCGTGAAAACCGCGCCCGATAAAGTTCACTTTTGCTCCGATCCCGACATCGAGTGGTACAAGGACAACGTCCCCTGCCGCCGGGCCTGCCCGGCCGACACCCGCATACCGGAATATATCGATGCGGCGGCGCGCGGCGATTATGACAAATGCTACGAAATAAACTTGATGGACAACGTTTTGCCGCACGTCCTGGGCCGCGTCTGCGCCCACCCTTGTGAAAACGCTTGCCGCCACGGTTTTCCCGGCATGGGGGACGCCGTTTCCATCTGCTGGCTGAAGCGCGGCGGCGCCGACTATAAAAAGGATGCGCCGAAACTTACACCGGCCGCCGCCACCGGGAAAAAAGTGGCCATCGCCGGCAGCGGCCCGGCGGGACTGGCGCTGGCGATGGATCTCGCGCTTTGGGGACATAAAGTGACCATCTATGAAGGGATGCCCCAGGCCGGCGGCATGCTCCGCTACGGGATTCCCCGTTTCCGCCTGCCGGAAGCGGAACTGAACGAGGAGATTGACCGGATCGGCGACTTGGGCGTCACCATCAAGACCAACCGCTGGGTGGGCGAGGATCCCACGCTGGACGGGTTGCGCAAAGACTACGACGCGGTGGTGATGGCGGCCGGGAGCATGGTGCCGGCGAAGCTGAACGTGCCGGGGGACGACGCCAAGGGGATTGCGTACGGCCTTGACTTCATGGCCCAGGTGAACAGCGGCAAAATCAAGGCGGTCGAGGGGCATGTCATGGTGCTGGGCGGCGGTTACACCGCGATGGACTGTTCCCGCTCCGCGTTGCGGCTGGGCGCCTCCAGGGTGACGGTGGTCTACCGCCGCTCGCGCAACGAGCTGAAAGTGGACGAACGCGAAATGCGCGAGACCTCGATGGAGGGGGTCGACTTCCAGTACCTCATGTCCCCCATCGAAGTGAAAAAAAACGCGGCCGGCGAAGTGGACGGCGTTGTTTTCAGCCGGATGCGGCTGACCGAACCCGGTCCCGATGGCCGCCGCCAGATCGTGCCCGTGCCGAACGCCATCGTATCCATGAAATGCAACATGGTTATCGCCGCCATCAGTCAAAGCCCGGACATGGCGTTGCCCGGCCCCGGCTTCACCGTGGACCGGGAGAATTTCACCACGAACCTGCCAAAGGTCTACGCCGCCGGCGATTACATCAGCGGTCCGCGCGACATAATCTCCGCCATCGGCAACGCGCATAAAGTGGCCCGCGCCATCGACCGGGCGCTCATGGGCCGCGGCCGCCACGGCGAAAAGACCGCCAGCACCGTCTGGCGGCAGACCGAACTGGGAAGTTACAAGGAGTGGAAAACGGTCAAGGGGAATGTCTTCGACCTCATCCCGCGCCAAGACATACCGGCGTTGGATCAAGCCGCGCGGCAGCACAAAATGGCCGAAGTGGATTTGGGTTACAACGAAGAAGAGGTGTTCTGGCAGGGGCAGCGTTGCTACCTCTGCAACCTCAACGTGCAGATAGACGGCAAGATGTGCATTCTCTGCTACAACTGCGTGGACGTCTGCCCCTACAACTGCATACTCATGTTGCAGCAGGATTACGTCCGCGTCCGTCCCAACGGCGGCGAACCGGTGGCGGAAAACAAGGGGTTCACCTACATGGTGATGGACGAAACAAACTGCGTCCGCTGCGGGCTTTGCATCGACGCCTGCCCGGTCCCTTGCATGGGAATGGAAAAAATCGAAGTGGAAAACACCTTCACCCCGTAATACGGCTGCGGGGGGCGGCACCACGCCCCCCTTTTTTTGGGGCGGCAACATGGAACATGGCGGACACCATCACCCCCACGCGCATCCCCATGAAGGGGGAACCGGGCGCGCGGCATCGGATACCATTCGCACCGCGTTTTTTCTGAACCTCTTTTTCACCTGCTTTGAAATCGGCGGCGGGTTCTACACCAATTCGCTCGCCATTTTTTCCAATGCCGTGCATGACATGGGCGATACCTTCGGCATTGGCCTCTCGTGGTACATGGCGCGGATGGCGGGCCGCGAACGAACCGGCGCGTACTCCTACGGTTACGGCCGTTTTTCGCTGTTGGCGGCGCTGGCAAACGGCGCGCTGCTTACCTTCGGTTGCGTCATCATCTTGGCCCACGCCGTGCCGCGCATCCTGCATCCGGAGCCGTCCAACGTTTCGGGGATGTTGCTCTTCGCCGTTGTGGGCGTGTTGGTGAACGGCGCGGCGGTCCTGCGCCTGAAAGAAGGAAGGACGATGAACGAGCGGGTGGTGATGTGGCACCTCATTGAGGATGTGCTTGGGTGGCTGACGGTGCTGGTGGCGGGAGCGGTGATGCTTGTCAAGGAGATGCCGGTGATTGACCCGCTGCTCGCGGCGGTCATCACGTTGTATGTGCTGTGGAATGCGCTCAAAAACCTGCGGCGCACCGGCATCCTTTTCTTGCAGGGAGTGCCGGAATCGGTGAGCCTCCCGGCGCTGGAAGAGCGCATCGGGAGTCTGGAAGGAATATGCGGCCTGCACGACCTGCACGTCTGGAGCATGGACGGCAGCTACCACGTCGTCAGCCTGCACGTCATGACGCAAACACCGCTGACGGCGGCGGAGGTGGCGGAACTCAAAGGGCGCATCCGCGCCGTCACCCGCGAAAGCGGCATCGAACACGCCACCATCGAGGTGGAAACCACCGGCGCCGAGTGTTGTCCCCCAAGCCCGCGGGGCATGCGGTAAAATGCGTTTCCCGCCCGCGGCTTCGTTATTCGCCGCTCCACGATCAGCCGTTCTTGCCGCCGGTCTTGTATTGGCCGATTTTGCGGTACAGCTTCGGGCGGCTGACACCCAGGATGCGTGACGCGCGGGAGATGTTGCCGCCGCAGGCGCCCAACACATAGAGGATATGTTCCTTCTCCACTTCCGCGAGCGACATCAGATGGCGCAGTTTGCTCCCCTTGGATTTTTTTTCCAGCGAAAGCGGAATGTCTTTGGCCTGAATGGTTTTTTTGGAGGCAAGCAGCGCCGTCCGTTCCACCACGTTGTTCAACTCGCGCAGGTTGCCCGGCCAGTCGTATTTCAACATGGCGTTCACCGCCTTGACGCTGAACTTTTTATCGTTATTGCCGGTTTTTTTCAGGAAGGCGTCGATCAGCTCCGGAATGTCTTCTTTGCGTTCGCGCAGCGGCGGCATCTGGAGCGTGACAATGCCCAGCCGGTAATAGAGGTCTTCGCGGAACATTTTTTTGAGGGTCAGATCGCGCAGATCGGCCTGTGTGCCGGCGATAACCCGCGCGCTGCCGCCGATGTCGCTGTTGCCGCCGATGCGCTGAAAGGCGCCGGATTCGAGAAAGCGGTGCAGCTTGACCTGCGTGGAGGGGTGAAGACCCTCGATATCTTCGAAGAAGATGGTGCCGCCATCCGCCATTTCCAGCCAACCCTCTTTTTTTCCCCCCGCGCCGGTGAAGGCCCCTTCTTCGTGGCCGAAAAGCTGGGGTTCCAGTATGCCGTGCGGGATGGCGCCGCAACTGACGGTGATGAAGGGGGCGTCTTTGGGCATGCCCGCCTGATGGATGGCGCGGGCGGCGTATTCCTTGCCGGTGCCGGCTTCCCCCGCGACAAGAACCGGCGCGGGGGTGTTGGCGATTTTGCCGATCAGTGCGCGGATATCGCGCGCCTTTTCGCTTTTACCCACGATTTCGTGGTGGACGCCATGCAGGCCGATGCGGCTTTTCAGGCGCATGTTTTCCAGCGCCAGCATTTTCTTTTCGTACGCCTTGCGCACGATTATTTCAAGCTCGTACAGCTTGGTCGGTTTGACAAGGTAATCGTAAAAGCCGAGTTTCATGGCCTCGATGGCGTTGTCGATGGTGGCCTGCCCGGTGAGCGCCACCGCCTCGAACTGCGGCTGGGTTTTCCGGATGGCGCGGAACAGGTCGATGCCGTCCATCCCGGGCATGCGGATGTCGATGATGCCGACGTCGAATTCCTGTTTGGCCGCAGCGGCGAGCGCATCGTCCCCGCTGGCGCAGCCGGCGACGCTAAACTCATGCCGGGAGAATCGCTCCACCAGGAGGTCGCGTAGCGGTCCTTCGTCGTCCACCACTAACAGATTTATTTTTTCAGACATTTTTTGGTTTCCTCTGTGCGGAATCGCCGCCGTCACGGCTCTCAATGGGCAGCAGCACGGTGAAAGCGGTTTTTCCTGGGCGGGATGCGGCGGTGATGCGCCCTCCCAATTTTTGGACGATGCGGTATGAAATGGAAAGCCCCAGGCCCGTCCCTTTGCCCGGTTCTTTCGTGGTGAAAAAGGGGTCGAAAATCTTCCCCATAAGTTTTTCCGGAATGCCATCGCCCCCATCAATGACGGTGATTTCCAGTATGCCGCCGCGGCGGCGGGCGGAGACGGTGATGGCGCCGTTTTCCCGCGAGGCATCGGCGGCGTTGTTGAGCAGGTTGATCATCACCTGCACGATCTGGTTTTTATCGGTGCATATTTCGCCGTTGAGCGCGTTTCCCCGCAGTATCGTGGAAATTCCGCGGGCTTTCAGGCGCGGCCACACCATTGTCACGGATGTTTCCAGCAGTTCCCGGATATTGTGCGCCGCGATGCGGGTGGCGCGCGGCGTGGAAAAATCGAGGATTTCCTGGGTAATGTGATGGGCGCGCTGGGCGCTCTCCGCGATCAAGTCCAGCGTTCGGATGAGTGTGGTCTTGCCGGGAGACTCCCCCTTCAGGATGCGGTCTTTCAGGTCCTCGGCGTAGCCGGCGATGATGGCTAGGGGGTTGTTTATCTCGTGCGCCACGCCCGCCGCGAGTTCGCCCAGCGCGGCCAGCTTCGCCGCCTGGATCAATTCGTTTTGCGCCGCTTTCAGTTCCGCCGTGCGGCGCCGCACCTCTTCCTCCAGATCGTGCGAATAGTTCCGCAGTTTTTCGTCCAGCAGCGCCCGCTGGGTGATGTCGCGCATGGTTATGTGGATGACCGGCCCCGCCGCCAGCGGGATCAGGCTTGCGCCGATGCTCGCCGGCGTTCCCCGCTTGCCGCGGGTGGCGCGCAATACGGTTTCCACGGTGATTGGCGCATGGCTGGCCGGCGCGCCGGTTCCCAGATTCTTCAAAATGACCGGCGCGGCATCCGGCATCATGGCGGCGATGTTCCGTCCGGCCCAAGCGGCCGGTTTCCGGCCGGTCAGGACGCCCGCGGCGGCGTTGCATTCCCGTATCGCGCCGTCCCGGCCGGCGATGACGACCCCCTCCGAACCCTGCTGCATCAGGGCGCGGTATTTGCCTTCGGAGTTGCGCAGCTCTTCGGTGTGCTTTAACACGGCCTGTTCCAGTTCCTCATTGAATTTGTGGATGCGGGCGAAGAGCCGGATGTTGTTGAACGCAAGCGCCGCGTGGTTGACGATAAGGCGCAGCATCTGCTCGTTTTCCCGCGAGAACTGGCCGATGTCCGGGTGCGAAAGGTTCAGCACTCCGATGACAGTCCCTTTTTCGCCGGAGATCGGCGTGCAGAGCAGCGAGCTGATGTTCTTGAGCCGGCCGGGAATTTTTTTGAAGTGCCGGTCCTCGGCGGTGTTTTGCACCAGCATCGGCTTGCCGGTTTTCGCCACCATGCCGGCCACGCCGCTGCCGATGGGGATGCGGGGGGCTTTGGGATCGGCGGCGTCGAAGAAGCGGGGCGCGTGATCCGTTTGCCCTTGTGCGGCACGGAGTATCAGATGCCCGCCACCGTCCGCCAACAGCATCACGGAACAGTTTTCAGCCGTCATCTCGGAGGTGATAATGTTCACCAGGCTTTCGCAGACCGCCCGTTCGTCCAGATTGTTGCTGATGGAGTCGCCGATGCGGCGGAGGATCGAGAGCTCCTTCACCTTTTCGGCGAAGCGGGCGTTGGCCTCGGCCAGCGTCCGGGCGAACATCTCGCGTTCGCGCACGGCGGTTGCCAGCCTGCGCCGGAGGCTGGCGGAGGCGCTGGCGGTTTTCTCATTCATCACAAATCCCCAAACTGCTCGATCAGTTCTTTTTGGTCCCGGGTTTCTTTCAGCGCTTCTTCCAGCATTGGCGTGGTGATATGCAGCGTCTTCATGGCGCCGCGGTCTACTTTTGGCAGTCGGGCGTCTCCGCCGGAACCGATTTTGAGCTTGCGGCAGATGACATCGGCCAAGTGTACGATGGCGGCAAGCCGCTGGTATGTGGCGGGGGCTTTCTCAAGGTCGTGATGGAAGCCCACCGCGTTCACCACCGGCAGCGGCAGCTGCCATTTAAACAGCAGAATTTGGCCCGCTTCGGCGTGATCCAAACCCAGGACTTCCCGTTCCGCTTCGAGGATCAGTATGTTTTTGTCCTCGGCCTTTTCCGCCACTTCGCGGAATTCGGCGGAAAACTGGGTGTCGAACACCACTTTGCCCACGTCATGCAGAAGGCCGGCGACAAACGCTTCGTCGGCATCCCCGTGGCCGATTTTTTGCGCGATCAGCTTCGAGGCGGTGGCCACCCCCAGCGAGTGTATCCAGAGCGCATTGCGGTCAAAAACCTCTTTTTTCCCGCCGCGCGGTTTCGTCTTAAAGATGGAGGTTCCCAGCGCGATGCTTTTCACGGTGCCGAAGCCCAGGATCACCACCGCCTGGTGAACCGACGTGATCTTGCGGGGAAAGCCGTAAAACGCCGAGTTCACGAGTTTGAGGATCGCCGAAAGGATCGACTGGTCTTGTTCGATCAGGTTGGCCAGTTCTTTGGGCGAGGCATCCTGGCCGTCGAGCATCTCCACCATCTTGGTTATAACCGCTGAAAGGGTCGGCAAATCCTGAATGTTCTGGATGGTAATCCGCCGCCTGCTTTTATCAACTTTCAATAGCTGCTCCTTAAGTTGTCTTGGTGGTCATGTAACGGTAACTTACCATATGTAATAAAACCGGCACACCAAAAAAACAACAGGCCGTTTTTTCCGCTTTGATTGTTACGGAGGGAGACAGAACGGGATGAAGCTGCCGCGTACGGAATACCTACTTATTGGGTAGTGGCGCTCCGCTTCGGCGGAAGCATCCGCTTTTCCCTAATTCTTTATTGTCATCGCTATTGTCAGTGCCTTTTTAGCCCGTTCCAGGAGGGCGGCGGGATTTTCAAAAACGCCGGGGGAGTAGCGGGCGTCGAAACAGACCTGTAACACCGAGAGGCATTCCCGGTAACGTTCCCGCGTTTCCGGCGGCAGGCGGCGGGCGATGTCATCCGGCGTGACCGCCGACGGGGGAATATTCAGCCGGTCGGAGAGGTAGCCGCGAACGGCATGCTCCACCGCGCCAAGGAAGGCGGCGGTATCATTTCGCCTTAAAAGCTCTTCCGCCGCCGCCAGCCGCTCGCGGGCAAGCGGTTCGGCCCGCAACGCATGTGCCGCGCCGCTGTCGCGGCGGATTGCCAGGCGGCGGTTATGAAGAACCTTCGCGCCGATTGCCGCCACCATCAGCGTCGCCAGCAGCATGTAAAAAAACTGTCCCCGGTAAAATGGCGGTTCGTCCGCCGCGGCGGCGGATTTTTTCCCCGGCGCGGCCGGAGCGGCGGGTGTGGCGCTTCCCGCGGGAGCGGAGGCCACCGGCAGTGTGAGCGGCGCGGTTTTCGCCGTTTCGTAGGCGGCGGACGCGGGGTTGAAGAAGTCGATACTGAAGGGGGGGATGACAAGTGTTCCCTCTTTTCTCGGCACGATGATGTAATTGAAGGCGCGGCTTCCTTCGCTTCCGCGCGCGTCGCGGCGGAAGGAGTCTTTAATTTCCGGGTCGTACCGTTCCGCGTCGATGGCCGGATCCGCCGGTTTCGGGATGGCGTGCAACGCGCCGCGTCCCGATACCGTGACGGTGAGGGTGAGCGGCTGTCCCACGGCGCCGTTTTTTTGCGAGAGGGATGACGCGATGGAGAAACTCCCCACCAGTCCGCTGAAACCGGCCGGTTTCCCCTTTTCGGGAAGCGGCTTTACCTTTAGCGTCAGTTCGTTGCTTTTGATGCTCACCGGGGGCGAGAAGGGAGCCGGCTGGAATGAAACGGCGGCGGCGGGAATTGCCATATCCCCCGCCGCCAGCGGGTAGAGCAGCGTCCGCATTTCTGTCAGCACATAGCCGCGTCCTCCCAGCCGGGCCGGTTTCGTTTCGTGCCGCTCGCCCTCGTCGGGCTGTTCAATCCACGCGTTTTTAAGCGTGGGCGGCGCGAAGTTGATGTTGGAAAAAACATCGGCTCCCCGGTAGAAGGCGAGGGTGTAGACCGCTTCTTCCCCGGCCCATACCGCCGTTGGCGTAATGCGCGCCTGAAGGATGAAATCGTCTTTGCGGTTGCTCCGCGCGCCGAACGGGGAGGGGAGGTTGAACATGCCGGGAGGGTGTTGTGCCGGCCCGCCTCCGCCTTGCGTGGTTTCCACCGTTACCGTGCCGGAAAGGTAGTTGGTTCCCCCCACCGGCACTTTTGCGCGCAGGGTTGCCGTCTCCCCCGCCTTTTTGGGGCGGAGCGTGTAGCGCCAGGTTGCGGCGCGGGTGATGTTCATGTTGACGATGGAAAGCTGCTCCCCTTTGCTTGTGCCGAGCAGATCGAAATGCTCCATTCCCTCGATGGCCGGTTCCCCCACGGAAGAGGATCCGGCGCCGCTGACGGAGAGCTGCAGTTCAAGGGTGTCGTCCAGCCCCACTTTGTTTTTGTCGGCGGAAAGGGATAGCCGTGGCTGATCCGCCGCCGCGGCGGATGCGGTCGCGGGCGGCGCCGCCAGCAGGGCAAGCAGGGCGGCGAACAGTAAACGTTTGGTCATCGGCTATTCTTCCAGCTTTCCGGTTGTTGGGTGACGGGCATCATTGTATACAATACTATCCCGGCTTTTGCACCTGTTTGCACCTATAGACGGGCATCGGTTTGCGGCTGTTGTAAGGCCGGTCCGGGGGCGGGGCCGAAAAAACTTATAAAAAAAGTTTGACATTACGGCCCGGTCTGCATAGAATCCTTTTTTCTTTTTAGAAGTCGCGCACATACCGCGTGATGGAGGAAAGACTTAGGAGGAACCGTTATTGTGCCGACTATTAACCAGCTTGTCCGTCATGGACGGGAAAAACTGAACTATAAGACGAAGAGCCCCGCGCTCACGTCGTGCCCGCAGCGGCGCGGCGTCTGTACCCGCGTGTACACCGCCACGCCCAAAAAGCCGAACTCGGCGCTCCGCAAGGTGGCGCGCGTGCGGCTCACCAACAAGTACGAAGTGACGTCCTACATTCCGGGCGTCGGCCACAACCTCCAGGAGCACTCCATCGTCCTGATCCGCGGGGGCCGCGTGAAGGACCTCCCCGGCGTGCGCTACCACATCGTGCGCGGCACGCTGGATACCCAGGGTGTCGATGCCCGGAGGCAGTCGCGTTCGAAGTACGGCGCGAAGCGGCCGAAAGCCGCCGGCGCCGCGGATGTCAAAAAGGGCGCAAAGAAGAAATAAAGGGGATAAGGTATGCCGCGCAGAAGAAGAGTCATTAAACGGGAAATCCTCCCGGATCCGATTTACAACGACGTGCTGATCACCCGCACCGTCAACGCCATCATGATCCAGGGGAAGAAGAGCCCGGCCGAAGGGCACCTCTACGGCGCCCTGGAGATCGTTAAGGAAAAAACCGGCAAGGATCCGCTGCCGATTTTCAAAAAGGCGGTGCAGAACGCCCGCCCGATGCTTGAAGTGAAGTCGCGCCGCGTCGGCGGCGCCACCTATCAGGTGCCGGTCGAGGTTGCCCCCGCGCGCCAGACCAGCCTGGCGGTGCGCTGGCTCATCAGCATGGCCCGCGACCGCGCCGAGCGCGGGTTCACCAACCAGCTCGCCTCCGAGATCATGGACGCCGCCAACGGGGCCGGCGGAGCAATCAAGAAGAAAGAAGACACCCACAAGATGGCGGAGGCGAACAAGGCCTTCTCCCATTACCGCTGGTAAAAAATAATCATGGCCAGAATCACTCCGCTTGAGCGTTACCGGAACATAGGGATCGTCGCCCATATCGACGCGGGCAAGACCACCGTCACGGAACGGATACTGTTTTACACCGGCGTGACCCACAAGATCGGCGAAGTGCATGACGGCACCGCCACCATGGACTGGATGGAGCAGGAACAGGAGCGCGGCATCACCATCACCTCCGCCGCCACCACCTGCTTCTGGAAAAACCACCGCGTCAACATCATCGATACCCCCGGCCACGTCGATTTCACCGTTGAAGTGGAGCGCTCGCTCCGCGTTCTCGACGGCGCGGTCGGCGTGTTCTGCGCCGTCGGCGGCGTGCAGCCGCAGTCTGAAACCGTCTGGCGCCAGGGCGACAAGTACCATGTCCCGCGCATCGCGTTCGTCAACAAGATGGATCGCGTCGGCGCCGACTTCTTCAACGTCGTCCATGAGCTGAAGGACAAGCTTGGGCACACCCCGCTGGTTCTCCAGCTTCCGATAGGATTTGAAGAAGCTTTCACCGGCATCGTCGACCTCGTCAAGATGAAGGGGATTATCTACACCGCCAACGACGTGCTCGGCTCCACCTTCGAAATCGTCGACATCCCCGCCGACCTGAAAGCCCAAGCCGAGGAATACCGCGTGAAATTGCTTGAGACCGTCTGCGAAGCGGACGATGCCCTTATGGGCCGTTACCTCGAAGGGGATACCGATTTCACCGAAGCGGAGATCAAGGAAGCCATCCGCAAGGGAACCGTCGGTTTCAAGTTTGTGCCGATGATCTGCGGCTCCGCCTTCAAGAACAAAGGGGTGCAGGCCCTGCTTGACGCCGTCACCGATTACCTTCCCTCGCCGATGGAAGTCAAGCCGGTCGCCGGTACGTCCATGGATTCGGAAACCGAAATGCACCGCGTCGCGTCGGATGACGAACCGTTCGCCGGCCTCGCGTTTAAGATCATGACCGACCCGTTCGTCGGACACCTGACATTCGTGCGCGTCTATTCCGGCATTCTTGCCGCCGGCACCTACGCCTATAACTCGACCCGCGGCAACGGCCACCGCGAGCGGATCGGCCGCCTCCTCCAGATGCACGCCAACAAGCGCGAGGATATAAAAGAAGTCCGCGCCGGCGATATCTGCGCGGTGGTGGGGCTGAAAAACACCCTCACCGGCGATACGCTCTGCGACGAAGCCAACCAGATAGTTCTTGAAAGAATGATATTTCCCGAACCGGTCATCTCCATCGCCATCGAGCCGAAGTCGAAGGCCGAGCAGGACAAGCTGGGCACCGGCTTGGCCAAGCTGGCGCAGGAAGACCCGACTTTCCATGTGAAGGTGGATCAAGAGACCGGCCAGACCCTTATCGCCGGCATGGGCGAACTCCACCTTGAAATCATCGTCGACCGCCTGCGGCGCGAATTCGGCGTCAACGCCAACGTGTCGAAGCCGCAGGTTGCCTACCGCGAAACCATCAAGAAGAAGGTGGAGCAGGAGGGCAAGTTCGTGCGCCAGACCGGCGGCCGCGGCCAGTTCGGCCACGTCTGGATCACCGTCGAGCCCCTTGCGGCCGGCGAACACTACAAATTCAACAACAAGATCGTCGGCGGCGTCATCCCGAAAGAATTCATCCCGGCCGTCGACAAGGGGATCCGCGAGGCCCTCGAAGGGGGCGTCATCGCCGGCTTTCCGATGATCGACGTTTCCGTCGATCTCATCGACGGCTCGTTCCACGAAGTCGACTCGTCGGAAATGGCGTTTAAAATCGCCGGTTCCATGGCTTTCAAGGAAGCGTGCAAAAAGGCGAACCCGGTTCTGCTGGAACCGATCATGGACGTGGAAGTGGTCGTGCCGGAACAGTACATGGGGGACGTGATAGGCAACCTGTCGTCGCGCCGCGGCAAAATCATGGAAATGACAAACCGCGGGAACGCCCGCATCGTCCGCGCCGAGGTGCCGCTGGCCGAAATGTTCGGCTATTCCACCGACGTGCGCTCGATGTCGCAGGGGCGCGCGACCTACACGATGCAGTTCAAGAAATATTCGGAAGTGCCCAAGCAGGTGAGCGAAGAAATCATCGCCAAGCACGCCGGAACAGAAAAAGCGAACGCGTAAAAGCTTTCTAGGAGGAGTGTAAGCCATGGCGAAAGAGAAGTTTGAGCGGACAAAGCCGCACGTTAACGTCGGCACGATCGGCCACGTCGATCACGGCAAAACGACGCTGACGGCGTCGATCACGGAAGTGCTGTCGAAGAAGGGCATGGCGGAATACATTCCGTTCGACCAGATCGACAAGGCGCCGGAAGAACGCGAGCGCGGGATCACGATAGCCACGGCCCACGTCGAGTACAACTCCGATAAGCGGCACTACGCGCACGTCGACTGCCCCGGCCACGCGGACTACGTGAAGAACATGATCACGGGCGCGGCGCAGATGGACGGCGCGATATTGGTGGTGAGCGCGGCGGACGGCCCGATGCCGCAGACGCGCGAGCACATTCTGCTGGCGCGCCAGGTCGGCGTTCCGTACGTGGTGGTGTTCATGAACAAGTGCGACCAGGTCGACGATCCGGAGCTTTTGGATCTTGTGGAGCTGGAAGTGCGCGAGCTTTTGACGAAGTACAAGTTTCCGGGCGACATCACCCCGGTTATCAGGGGTTCGGCGCTGCAGGCGATGAACAACCCGGAGGATCCCGAGAAGACGAAGTGCATCTGGGATCTGCTGGCGGCGCTTGACAGCTATGTGCCGGAACCGAAGCGCGAGATCGACAAGCCGTTCCTGATGCCGGCGGAGGACGTGTTCTCCATTTCCGGGCGCGGGACGGTGGTGACGGGGCGTATCGACCGCGGGATCATCAAGGTCGGCGAAGAAGTCGAGATCGTCGGGCTGCGCGACACGCAGAAGACGGTGGTGACGGGCGTCGAGATGTTCCGGAAGCTTCTGGACGAAGGGCGCGCGGGCGACAACGTGGGCCTTTTGCTGCGCGGGACGAAGCGCGAGGACGTCGAGCGCGGGCAGGTGCTGTGCAAGCCGGGGACGATCACGCCGCACAAGAAGTTCAAGGCGGAAGCGTACATATTGACGAAGGAAGAGGGCGGCCGCCATACGCCGTTTTTCAACGGGTACAAGCCGCAGTTTTATTTCCGGACGACCGACGTGACCGGTTCGGCGGCTTTGCCGGCGGGCGTGGAGATGGTGATGCCGGGCGACAACGTGACGATGATAGTCGAGCTCATTCACCCCATAGCGATGGAAAAGGAACTCCGGTTCGCCATCCGCGAAGGGGGCCGCACCGTGGGCGCGGGCGTCGTCGTCGAGAT
>JACRGQ010000014.1 GCA_016217735.1 Nitrospinota bacterium | reverse complement strand
GACGCCTATGCACCCATAACAGGTATTTCAAAAGCCTTGAGGAGTTGATTGTCGTTATCGGAAAACAGTTGGATAAATGGCTGAGGCCAAACGGACAGCTTAAAAGACTATGCGCAATTATTTAAGACGCTGTGTATAAAAAGGAGAAAATAATGAAAAAGATTTTTAAGTTGGCCGCCGTCCTTTGCTTGCTGTGCGCGGGCGGCGTTGCGGCGGAGGCGGCGCCGGCCGGCATCGCCGTCGTGGGGGATCATGCTTCCGTTTGCATGGTAACCGAATATGGGCGTGCCGCAAATCCCCGTGCAATCCAACGGCAAGACATACTATGGTTGCTGCCAAATGTGCGTCGGCACGATAAAGGGTGACGCCAAGGTAAGGCAGGCCGCCGATCCCGTAACCGGGGTTTCGGTCGACAAAGCGCAGGCCGTCATAGCGAAGGACGATACCGGCAAGGTCTACTACTTTGAATCCGACAAGACATACCAGATGTTTTTGGAAAAAACCGGCAAAGAGTGAGGCCTTTTGGCTATGCGGGCATTGACAGCCTGTTGGATTGTTGAGCATCGCCGTTGCCTTTACCGGCGGGGGACGCCATTGGTCGGTGGCCAGCCACAACGCCTTTAAATGCCGGACAACCGCCGCGCCGAACACCGGCCGGGGGCCGCTTTTCTTCCGGGCGGGTTTGGACTTTGCCGAAAGAATGCGGATCGCGTATTTGCGGTTGTACGCGCAATTGACGCAAAATTCCGACAGTATCCGGCCCTTCCCTCTCCGCCCCGCCGTGCGGTACCGCTCCCGGATCGCCGCAAGATATTCTTTCCGCGATACTTTCCCCATTTTCCACGTTCCTTTCGGTTACATGGAATATGAGGCAATGCGCTGCCGCTTTGGGTTATTGCGCTTTTTTTAAATGGGATATAAAATGTTTGCAAGAAATATCATAAGTCGCTCAGCCGCCGTTGTTTGGGGAGAGGGGTTATACCGGATGCCGGTCTCGATGAATTGCATTGACAAGCACAGGAGCGGCCAGCTCCTGCAAGACGATGTCTGCGTTGAACACGAGATATGCCAAAACACCTGCGCTGAAAATGAGATATTTTCCCTCTCCGCCATCGGGGAAATCGACGGCCTTTCCGAAAAAATCATCGCCAAGGCGCGCAAATTGCCCGCGTGGCTGCCGTACATTTCCCGGTTAGGGTATCTCCTCACCCTTACCATGCACGAGGCCTGCATGAACGCGGTGGAGCACGGGCTGCTGGGGATGGATAAAAAAACCAAACAGCGCCGGATTGAGGAAATGCAGGAGCGCTATCTGGTGGACATCGAACGGCGATGGCGCGCCACCGGCAGGCTGATTCAGGTGAGCGTTTGCATAAACGCGCGCAGCGTTGTTGTTGGCGTGCATGACGATGGCAGGGGGTTCGATTACAATATGGCCCACTACTCCCCGATGAACGAAGAGGACGTCCTCGCCGTTTCCGGCCGGGGGCTGTTGATCCTCAAATCGCTGGGGGTGCGCCTTTTCTGGAACAAGGAGGGGAACACCGTACTCTGCTCGTTCCGCCGCGATGAACTTGCAAAGGAGCCGCAAGCGGCTTCTGTTTGAGTTGGCCTCCGGGGTTCAGCCGGATTCCGATAATGCATGGCGGGTGGAACGCGGCATGTCCTCGTCCACGAGAAACCGGAGCGGTTTATCCAACGGCCTTTATTTCCTCGTCGGCAAGGTGATGCGCGGCGTATTTCAGGACAGCCAGGATGTCCTCTTTGGCAAGGTCATATTCGGCCATGACCTCTTCATAGGTCATTCCGCCCGCCCCGGCGAACGGTGAATACGGCCCGCAATTCACCCCCCCCCCCCGAAAAAAAACCGGCGTTCAAAAGTGCTTTACAATGCGGGGCGGTTGCGTGTAGAATTTCTTCTTTCCCATATTTGAGTAACTGAGGAGACGAAGCCATGGCTATGGAATGTGAAATCTGCGGCAAAAAGCCGGTGTACGGCAGCAACATCTCGCACGCGCACAACGTGACGAGCCGGCGCTACAACCCGAATCTGCAACCCGTCCGCGCGGTTATCAACGGCACGGTGCGCAAGATACGCGCCTGCACCCGCTGTATCCGCAGCGGCAAAGTGGTGAAACCGGCCGCCCGCAAGATACCGGCCGCCGCGCCCGCCGCCAAGTAATCCGTTTTTCTAATAGCGCTTAATGGGAGGATGTTTAAAGCATTCTCCCGTTTCATAATCCATTTCCGCCGCCGATTGACCGGCGCGCTTGATATTCAAGCACTTCCATCCGGGCGCGCGGACGGAACATTATCCGGCGGACGATTTTTTTGTTGGACAACTCCGTCCCATTTGTTATCATTAAAAGCTTTTGGAGGAAGATTTTTCCGGCGGTACGGGAAGTTTTGATGGGGTGTCGTCAAGCGGTAAGACACAGCTCTTTGGAAGCTGCATTCGTAGGTTCGAATCCTACCACCCCAACCACTGAATGAACGGGCGTTTGTATAACTAAGGAAGGCAGTATGGCGAACAATCCCATTATCATTGCGGGACGGTCGAACCCCGCGCTGGCGGACGGCATCGCGAAAGGGATCAAGACCAGCCTGACCAAGACCGACATCGTGAATTTTTCCGACGGCGAGATTTTTTGCCAGATCATGGAAAACATCCGCGGCGGCGATGTTTTCATCGTGCAGTCCACCTGTCCGCCGGTGAATGACCACCTGATGGAGCTGTTGATCGTGATCGATGCGGTCAAGCGCGCTTCGGCCCGCCGCATCACCGCGGTGCTCCCCTATTCCGGCTATTCGCGGCAGGACCGCAAGGTGCAAAGCCGCACGCCGATCACCGCGCGCCTGGTGGCCGACCTGCTCATCGCCGCCGGTATAGACCGCGCGCTCTTCATGGATTTGCATGCCGGCCAGATTCAGGGCTTTTTCGGCAAGCCGGTGGATCATCTCTACGGCGCGCCGCTGATGATCGACCACCTGCGCAAACAAACGTTCAACGACCTCATGGTCATCTCGCCGGACGCCGGCGGCGTGGAACGCGCCCGCGCCTACGCCAAATACCTCGAATGCGGCCTCGGCATCATCGACAAGCGGCGCGAGGGAAAGAACCAGGCGAAGGCCTACCACATCATAGGCGATGTGAAGGGGAAGGACGTGCTGATAGTGGACGATATGGTGGATACCGCCGGCACATTGACCGAAGCGGTGAACGCATTGCTGGAAAACGGCGCCACGACGGTGCAGGCCCTTTGCAGCCACGCGGTGCTGAGCGGCAAGGCGGTGGAGCGGATCAACGCCTCGCCGTTGAAAAAACTCTACTGCACCAATTCCATCGACCAATCCGCGCGGATCAAGCTGTGCGGCAAGCTGGAGGTGCTCGATATCGCCCCGATGTTCGCCGATGCGATTGAACGGATACACCTTGAGCGCTCGGTGAGCGGTCTTTTCGAATATTAAACTTTTGAATATAAAACCTAAACTCAGGCAGGGAGAACATACGCAATGGAAACGATAACGCTGAAAGTGGATAAACGCGCCGAAATGGGGAAAAAGGTATCCGCCGGGCTGCGCCGCGCGGGGCAGGTGCCGGCCGTCATTTACGGCTTGACGGCCTCGCAGAAACTTACCGTCGACGCCAAGGAGCTCAAGAAGGCCCTTTCCGGCCCCAGCGGCACACACGTCATCCTTCAGCTCGAAATGGGGGACGGCAAGGGGTTGCACAACGCCCTGCTCAAAGAATTGCAGTTTCACCCGCTCACCGACCAGTTCATCCACGCGGATCTGCTGGAAATCGACCTCAACAAGCCGATCATGGTCAAGCTGCCGGTTGTGTATAGCGGCGAAGCCGTCGGCGTGAAGGTGAGCGGTGGCGAAATCCGCATTCACGCCCGCGACCTCAATGTGGAGTGCATGCCGTCCGTGATGCCGCGCGCCATCAATGTCGATATTTCCAGCCTTGACATCAACAAGGTGTGGCACATTTCCGACCTTAAGTTGCCCGAAGGAATCAGGGTGACCGACGCGGCCGATCATCCGGCTGTTTCCTGCATCACGCCGAAGAAGGAAGAAGTCGTGGCGGCGGTTGTCGCCGAAGGCGCGGCTCCGGCCGAAGGCGCGGCTCCGGCCGCTGGCGCGGCTCCGGCCGCGGCGGGCAAGGGCGCGGCGGCGCCGGCGGGCAAGGCCGCCGATGCCAAGGCTCCGGCGGGCAAGGGCGCGGCCCCGGCCAAAGGCGGCGGGAAAGAGGGCGGCAAGAAATAATCTTGTCGTTGAAACGTGAAATTGCTGGTCGGCCTGGGAAACCCGGGGCCGAAGTACGCTCGAACCCGGCATAACGCCGGGTTTATGGCGCTTGACCGCCTCGGCGAGATACTCGGTATCCGTTTCAACCGCGAGATGCTTGGCGCATTCGTGGCGCGCGGGGAGGCGGGCGGCCACGAAGTGGTGCTGGCCAAGCCGTGGACGTATATGAATCTCAGCGGCGGGCCGGTTGCCGCTTTGGCGCGGAAGTTTTCGCTAAAGCCGGACGGCATCACCGTGTTGCATGACGACATTGACGTGCCGCTGGGCAAAGTTAAGGATAAGATAGGCGGCGGCGCGGGCGGACACAACGGCGTGTCGTCCGTCGCGGAACATCTGGGAACGCCGGATTTCCGGAGGATTCGCATCGGTGTCGGACGGCCCCCTGAATGGCAGGATGCCGCCGATTACGTTTTGGCCCCTTTTGAGGGGGGCGAAGCGCCGGCGCTGAACGCCGCTATCGAGGAGTCCTGCCGGCGGGCGTTGGACTTCGCATAGAAAGTGATCATGAAGATTGAACATAAAAACCGCATCGAAATCGATTTAGAGAACATCGATCCCGAAAACGGCCTCGTCCTCCGGATGGAAAAACCGTTCGGCTTTTTCTTCAACGAGGGGGACGGCGTCAACGGCGTGGGGAACGTGACGGCGGAGTTGGCTCTCACAAAGGCCGGCGAAGACATCTTCGTGACGGGCCGTGTCGAAGGAACGGTGAAGCTGCAATGCAGCCGCTGCCTGGCGGAATACGGGATGACGCTGGCCCCGGCCATCGAGGCCCCCTTTTTTCCGCGCGCCGCGGAATCACCCGAAGGGGAGGAAGAGGACGATGGGGATGTGAATTTCCACGACGGGGAGAAGCTCGATCTTTTCCCGGTGCTGCGCGACCATCTCCTGCTGGCCATTCCCTTCAAGCCGCTCTGCATGGAGGAGTGCAAGGGACTCTGTCCCAAATGCGGCGCCGATCTGAATACCGCTCCCTGCGGCTGCACACCGAAAGAACCGGATGCGCGCTTTGCCGCGCTGCAAAAACTGAAAGAACGGCTATAATGCCACATCCACTAGGAAAGGAAGGTTAACGTTATGACTCAACCAAAGAAAAAGACCACCGCACGGAAAAAGGGCTTTCGCCGCGCCCATCATTTCCTGAAAGCGCCGGGCATGTCCACCTGCCCCAGCTGCCAGGCGGTGAAACCGCCGCATCAGGTCTGTCCCTCGTGCGGCGCTTACAACGGCAAGGAAGTTATCAAAGTAGAGATGGAATAAGCCGCCTTGAAAATCGCCGTTGACGCCATGGGGGGCGACCACGCCCCCGCGGCCATCGTTGAGGGGGCGCTCCAGGCTTCGAAAGAGGTCAAAAGCCCCATCGTGCTCGTTGGCGTCGAGGAGCGGATTAGGGCGGAACTTGACCGGCTGGGCGGGACGAACGCCGGACTGGAAATCGTGCCGGCCACGGAAGTGGTCGGCATGGACGAATCCCCCGCCGTCGCCATCCGGAAGAAAAAAAACTCCTCCATATCGGTGGGGATCGACCTCCTGAAATCGGGGGGGTGCGCCGCTTTCGTCAGCGCCGGCAACACCGGCGCCGTGATGGCCGCCGCGCTGCTGAAGCTCCGGACCATTCCCGGCATCGGCCGCGCGCCGATCGCCGTCATGCTGCCGACCGCGCGCGGCTTCACCGTGCTGCTGGATGCCGGCGCGAATGTCGACGTAAAGGCCGGCACGCTGTTCGAATTCGGCGTCATGGGCTCGGTTTACGCCTCGTTCGTCCTCGGCATCGATAATCCGCGGGTCGGCACCCTTTCCATCGGCGAGGAAGAGGGCAAGGGAACCGACGTGATCCGCGAGGCGGCGTCCATGCTGAAAGCAAGCTCCGTCAATTTCATCGGCAACGTGGAGGCCAAGGAGGTCTACCGCGGCGGCGTTGACGTGATCGTGTGCGACGGCCTGCTGGGACACATAACGCTGAAGGTGAGCGAATCGCTGGCGGAATTTCTGCAAAACGCCCTGCGGGACATTTTCACGGCCAACTGGCGCGCCAAACTGGCCTATCTTCTCGTCAAGCCGCAATTCGCCGCATTCAAAAAGAAAATCGATTACCACGAATATGGCGGCGCGCCGCTGCTGGGCATCAACGGCGGGGTCATCATCTCGCACGGGTCATCCAAGGCGAAATCCATCAAGAACGCCATCAAGCAGGCGGAGCTCTATATCGAAATGGACGTCATTAACAAAATCCGCGTTGGAATGGAAAAGAACGCCCAGTTCCGGCCAGCCGAAGCGGAAAAAGAACCCGTCTAGGAGGGGGCCGTGCCACACGCCGTTATCGCCGGAACCGGACGCCACCTGCCCGACAAGGTTCTGACCAACCACGATCTGGAAAAAATGGTTCAGACCTCCGACCAGTGGATAGTGGAACGGACCGGCATCCGTGAGCGCCGCATCGCCGGCAAGGGGACGAGCGCATCGGACTTGGCGGTGCCCGCCGCGCAAAAAGCGCTTGCCGCCGCCAAGGTAACACCGGAAGAGGTGGACCTCATCCTTGTCGGCACCAGCACACCCGACATGTTTTTCCCTTCCACCGCCTGTTTTGTGCAGGCGAAGCTGGGGTGCGTCAACGCCGCCGCGTTCGACATGCTGGCCGCGTGCAGCGGCTGGGTATACGGCATGTCGGTGGCCAACGCCTTCATCCGCGGCGGCCAGTACAAAACCGTGCTGGTGATCGGCGCGGAGGTGTATAGCCACATTCTCAATTGGGAGGACCGCGCCACCTGCGTCCTCTTCGGTGATGGCGCCGGGGCGGTGCTGTTGAAAGCCTCCGATACGGCTGACGGCATCCTCTCCGCCAACATCTTTTCGGACGGCTCGAAAAGCGAATTTCTCTACGCCCCCGGCGGCGGCAGCAGCAGCCGCTTCACGCCGGAACTGGTGGCGGAGAAAAAATATACGCTGGCGATGGTCGGCAACAGCACCTTCAAAGTGGCGGTGAAAATGATGGCCGATGCCGCCACTAAAGCCATGAAGGAGAACAACGTGACGCCCGCCGACATCAAGCTGGTGATCCCCCATCAGGCGAACCTGCGGATCATCAGCGCGGTGGCAAAGCAGCTCGGCATGCCGGAAGAGCACTTTTTCAGCAATCTGCAAAAGTACGGCAACACCGCCGCCGCCAGCATCCCGATCGCGCTGGACGAAGCGTTGGAACAGGGGAAAGTCGCAAAAGGCGATCTCGTGCTGATGGTCACCTTCGGCGGCGGCTTCACCTGGGGATCCCTCCTCATCCGCCTTTAGAATTTCTTTCCCCTTGATTCCGCATGGCAACGGCCATTTCCCCGCCAGCAAACGAATAACTTTGATATTCGGGAAGAATTTGATAAATTGAAGGTTGCCGCATAGGGGCATTACAATTTCGTGGAGGCGTATCCGTGCAGCTTATCGACCAGCTTATCAAGTTCAGCGAGGACGAGAATCCGAACGTCCGCCGCGCCGTGGCAATGGCGTTGGGCGAAATGGGGGCAACTTCCGCGAAAGGGGCGTTGGCGAAGCTCCTCAAGGACAAGGAACCGCCGGTAAAAGAAGCTGCCATCTACGCGCTGGGAAAACTGAACGTGGTGGAAGCGGCCGACCTGCTGGCAAAGCTTCTGGGCGACGAAGCCGATCCGCGCAAGGCTATTTTGAAGGGGGTCTCCCTGAAGGGGGATGAGGATGACAAGGCCGCTCCCTCCGGCGCGGGGCCTCTGGCCGGCGGACAGAAAAAAGACGTTCAAATGCCGTGGCGCGTCCGCAAGGCCGCCGCGCTGATGCTCTGCAAGCTGAAACCGGAAATTGCCGTGCATCCGCTGTTGCAGATGTTGGGCATGGAAAACGATCAGGCGCGCATCGCCGCGCTCGCGGGCCTCGGCAACATGGAAGCCGACATCGCCGGCCCCGCCATAATGGAACTGCTGAAAGCGGAATCGTGGGAGGTGCGCAAAGCGGCCGCCCAAGCGCTGGGAAAGATTAAATACCTCCCCGCCGTGCCGGCCCTGGTCGGCCTGATGGCCGATACCCGGTTCGCCGTCCGGGTGGAGGTGGCTATTGCCATGAACCACATCAAAGCCGAAGGGACGCTTGCGCCGCTGATGAAGGCCCTGAAAGAGGACGATACCCCCGATGTGCGGCGAATCATCGCCATCGCGCTGGGGAATTTTAAAAGCGAAGAGCCGGTTGTGGCGCTGGCCGAAGCGGCGCGCAAGGACGAGGCGTGGCAGGTGCGCAAGGCGGCCGTGCAGTCGCTGGGGAACATCCGCTCGGCGGCCTGTGTCGCGCCGGTGATGGAAGCCTTGGCCGACGCGCACGAAGAGGTGCGCGCGGCGGCCGGCGCAGTGTATCCCCGCTTGGCGTCTTCAGTTGGCGGCCATTCGGCCGATTAAGTACCATATGGGTGAAACAGCGAAGAATGGAACCACCGCCGAACAGAAGCTGGCGATGCAGGGGGATCTCATCAATATGATGGTTCACGACCTCAAAGGACCGCTAATGGAGGTGATTTCCAATATTGACCTGCTGTCCAACAGCGAACATCTCGATGAGAACGAAAAGGAATTCGCCCAGACCGCCATGGAAGGATGCACCGGCCTGTACGACATGGTGCAGGATATGCTGAGTATCGGCCGGATGGAATCCGGCATGATGAAGCTGGAGAGGGAACCGTTCAATCTCTGCGCGGTTATCAAAAACGAACTGGAAAAAGTGCGGCGGCATGCCGAGGATAACCGGGTGGCCGTGGACCTGAAGTGCCCCGCGGACCTGACGGTGAACGCCGACCAGAAGCTCATCGCCCGCGTGGCGGCGAACCTGATATCCAACGGACTTAAATACTCCCCTCCCGGCGCCACCCTGAAAATCTCCGTCTCCGACGGCGGCGCGGCCGCCATCGTGCTGGTGAAGGATCAGGGGCCGGGCGTGCCGGTGGAGTACCGTGAATCCATTTTTGAAAAATACGTGCAGGTCGAGCTCCGCACGCACCGGCGGCAGGGTTCCACCGGACTGGGCCTCCCTTTTTGCAAAATGGCGGTGGAGGCGCACGGCGGCAAGGTGGGCCTGAACAGTCCCGAGCGGGGTTCCGAATTTTATTTCGTGATTCCAAAAAATGTCCAAAGTTGAAAATCCAAAGGCGGGGATGCGCATCCTCGTCGTCGACGACATGCCGGGCATGCGCAAGACGCTGCGCAGCATGCTCAAGATGCTCGGCTACGACCACATAACGGAGGCCGACGACGGAGACACCGCCCTCAACCGCCTCAAGCAGGGGCAGCAGGACTTTATTATCGCCGACTGGAACATGCCGCGCATGCCCGGCGTGGAACTGCTGCGTGAAATCCGCGACGAGCCGATGCTGCGCGACACCCCCTTCATCATGATCACCGCCGAGGTGGACGACAGCCAGATCGTGCGGGCCGCCGAGGAGGATGTGGACGGCTACATCATCAAGCCGTTTGTGGCGGAAATACTGGAGCGCAAGATCAACTCCGTGCTTGATAAAAAGGCCAACCCTTCGCAGGTGGAGATTTACCTCAAGGTGGGGTATGCCTACATGGAAAACGGCATGCTGAACGAAGCGATGCGCGAATTCGAGCACGCGCACGCGCTCAATCCGAAAAGCGCGCGCATACCGCTGGCGATGGCGCAGATATTCGAGGCGATGGGGGATCGCCGCAAGGCGGAAGAGCTTTTTACCGCCGCCGTCTCCAACAATCCCCGCTTCGTGAAAGGCTACCACACCCTGGCCGACTTCCAGCTGCGCATGGGGAACGACGCCGCCGCCATGAAAGCGCTGCAATCGGCCACTTCGCTGAGCCCCAACAATCCCTCGCGGCAGGTGGAGTTTGGCAAGCTGCTGATAAAGGCCGGCCGCGTGGAAGACGCCGACCAGGCTTTCAAGCATGCGCTCAAAAGCGCGGGCAAAAGCGCCGACGTGCATACCGCCATCGGCGAAGCCTATCTTGCCGCCGGGCATGACGACAAGGCGGCCGAGGCATTCCGCGGCTCGCTCACCATCACCGAAGACATCAACGTCTACAACCGCCTCGGTATCGCGCTCCGCCGGAAAAAGCGGTTCAAGGAGGCGATCCAGGAATACCGCAAAGCGCTGGCCGTTGCCCCCAACGATGAAGTCCTTTATTACAACATCGGCAGGGCCTTGCTGGAAGACGAGCAACGCGAAGCGGCGATCATTGCGTTCAGGAAAGCGCTGCAGATCGATCCCGAATTCAAGGAATGCGGCGATATGCTCAAGCAGCTCGAAGTATGGCGTTGACCCGGGGATAACCGCCGGAGAAAGGGCGTATGGCGAAGAAGCGGAAAACGGAACTCGATATCGACACCGGCGCCATACCGGCCCCGGAAGCGCCGCCCGATACGGGTTCCACGCCCATCCCGCTTGAACAGGAAATGGCCCGGGATGCGGCGTCGGCGCGGGCGGCGGGCGCGCCGTTCAACAAAAACACCCTTATCGTATTTGGCATCATCATCGCCATGATGCTGGCCACCATCGGCATCGCGGCGGTGGCGCTTCACAAAAAGACATCCGGCGTTTCGGCAAAAAAGGCGGGCGGCCACGGCGCAAAAGCCAAGGATGCGGAGAAGCATAAGGCCGCGGAGCCGAAGTTCGAAGCGTTGAACAACCTCGTGCTCGACCCCTTCGTCATTCCCTACAAGGATAAGGGGCAGGACGGCTTTATCCGGGTGGTCTTCGCCCTGCAGGTGAACGATCCCGAAGTAATCGATGAAATTAACAACAATCTGCCGCTCATCCGCAATTCGGTTCTCTACGCCATCAGCACGCGCGACCGCGCCGATCTTATCGACCCCGCGAAACGCGAGGGATTGATGAAGGACCTCCGCTACAACATCGACCGCTCGTTGCAGTCCGGCCGCGTCGACGCCGTCCTTCTGAACGCCCTGAACGTGTATTGATCGCACAGGCGCGGATTTCACCCGCGCATCAGCCGCCGCGAAAATTGAATTATGCGGTGATTTGGGTGCCGACCCCTTCGCGGGTGAAGATTTCAAGCAATACGCTATGCACCACCCGCCCGTCGATGATGTGGGTTTTTTTCACGCCGCCGGCCAGGGCTTTCAGGCAGCAGTCCACCTTCGGCAGCATCCCGCCCGCGATGACGCCGTCCGCGATGAGTTTTTGTATCCGTTTTTCGTCCAGGGCGGGGATGAGTTTCTTGTCGCCGTCCCACACGCCGTTGGTATCGGTGAGCAGCATCAGTTTTTCGGCTTTCAGCGCGGCGGCCACTTCACCCGCCACGGTATCGGCGTTGATGTTGTAGGTCTCGCCGTTCGCCCCCGCCCCCACCGGCGCGATCACGGGGATGAAGTTTCCCCGGTCGAGCGTTTCGAGCACGCCGGTGTTGATCTTCGTCACCTTTCCCACGAGGCCGATATCGATGATTTCGGGGCGGTTCTCGGCGGCGGTCGGAATGGCGATGAGCTTTTTCTCCGCCTCTATCAGCCGCCCGTCTTTGCCGCTCAATCCCACGGCCCGGCCCCCCGCGCCGTTGATGAGCGCGACGATCTCCTTGTTCACCTTGCCGACGAGCACCATCTCCACCACGTTGACCGTCTCTTCGTCGGTGACGCGGTGTCCTTCGATGAAGCGGGATTGCACGCCCATCCGTTCGAGCGTTTTGTTGATCTGCGGGCCGCCGCCATGCACGATGACCGGATCCATGCCGATCAGTTTCATCAATACGATGTCGCGCGCGAAAGAGGCTTTCAGATCCTCCTGCACCATCGCGGCCCCGCCGTATTTGATGACGATGGTCTTGCCGGCGAACTCCCGCAGATAGGGGAGCGCCTCCAGCAGAATATCCGCTTTTTTAACCAGTTCCTGTATGTCGCCCATCGGGAAAGTATACCGCCAACCGCCCGCAAACCGGAAATTTTCGGGCTAAAACCACCGATCCAATGTCACTCCGGGCGCAGCGGAAAATCACTGGCTCCTGTCATCCTGAGCGTAGCGAAGGATCTCTTTCCGGAAAGGGATCCTTCGCCTTTGGCTCAGGATGACCAAGGCTGCGTGTGCTAGAACCGCGCGCCGAGGGCGGCGGAATAATACCAGCCGTGCTCCGGGGCGAGATTCTTTATCAGCGTATCGCCGTGAAACGCCTCGAAACGGTTATAGAGCGAATAGCCGATATCGAGCGAAAGCGTGGTTGCTTCGGAGGGCCGCCACTTCAGCGCCGGGCCGAAGACCACCACGGAATATTTTATCTTGTTCACCGGCAGCGCCGTTCCTTCATTCACATGATATTGGTCGCCGCGCACATACAGTCCCAGCCCCGTCTCGATCTTTTCCTCCGGAAACTTCATCCGCCAGAACATCCGGACCGGCGGGATAAGGCCGAACTTGTGCCGCTCCCCCCCGTATTGGTAAAAAAGCATCGGCAACAGGCGCATGGCGCAATCCTACTCCGCGAGTTTCTTTTGCCTGCCGCTGGTTTTTGCCGTTCCTTTTTTATGCGCGTGGGGGTGGGCGGCGTCGTAGACCTTCATCAGGTGGTCTATCCCCACATGGGTGTATTTTTGCGTGGTGGCCAGCGATTCGTGCCCCAACAGTTCCTGGATGGCGCGCAGATCGGCGCCGCCATCCAGCATGTGCGTGGCGAAGGTGTGGCGCAGCGTGTGGGGGGAAACCCCCGCGGGTGCGCCGGCCTTGCGCGCATATTTAATAACGACGTTGTAGATGCTCCGCACGTCAAGCGGCTTCCCCTTCTTGTTGGGCCAGAGGGGGCCGGTTTGTTCGGGGAGTTTGACCAGATATGCACCAAGCGATTCCAAAGCCTTGCGCCCCACCGGCAGGTCGCGTTCTTTGCTTCCCTTCCCCATCACCCGGATTGTGCGGGTGACCGGATCGAAGTCTTCGCGCCGCAATCCCGCCAGCTCGCTTGCGCGCATGCCGCAGCCGTAAAAAAGCTCCAGCATGGCGCGGTCGCGGGGAGCGTCCTCCTTCGCCGATTCAACCATGCCGAAAGCGGCGTCCACGTTCAGCGCTTTGGGGCGGGTCTTCGGCTTTTTGGGAATCGGCACCGCCAGCGCCGGATTTTTTTTTTACCGCCCCCTCCCGCAACAGGTAGCGGAAAAAAGTGCGCAACGCCGAGAGCTTGCGTTCGACGGTGGAGGGTTCCATCTTGCGGCGGTGCATATCCGCGCCAAATCCGCGGACGGTTGCCGCCTCCATCTCGGCGAAGCGGAGCGCGTTCTCCCCGCCAAAACCCCGCGTGGCGGCGTAATGGCTGAACTGCGCGAGGTCGCCGCGGTAGTTTTTCAGCGTGTGGGGGGAATAATTTTTCGCCGTGCCGATGTAGAGCAGGAACTTTTCAATCAGCGGATCAGCCATGAAGTCAGTCTATCGCCGCCGTCCCCGGAAGGCAATTGCCGCCCTTCCCCCTCCCGTTGTCATCCCTGAAAGCGCGGTCTGCCGGTCACTGCCGCTACCCGCGGCCGATGAAGCTGAAATCGGAGATGCCGGGGATTTTTTCCCGCAAGTACGCCTTCAGCCGTTTCATCAGGCGCACCTCGGCCTGCCGCACCGCCTCGCGCGTGACGCCGAATTTTTCCCCTATCTCCGAAAGGGTCAGGGGGTCTTCGCTCATCAGGCGCTCTTCCAGTATCGCGCGGTCGGAGTCTTTCAGCCCTTTCGCGAAATCGGCGATATGCCGCTTCACCATGCCGAACACCTCTTCCTCTTCCACTTCTTTCGCCGGGGTGCGGCGGGCATCGCCGATGATGTCGGCATAGGTGTGGCCCCCCTCCCCGTCCAGCGGGGTCTCCAGCGACACGTCGCGCGCCGAAAGGCTTTTTTGCACCTCCGTCACTTCGTCTTCGGTGGTGGCAAAATGTTCCGCCAGCCGTTTCGGGGTCGGGTCGATGCCGGCGTTTCTCAGTTCCCGCGTGGCCTTGTTGAGGTTGAAGAGAAGCTTGCGCCGCGTGTTGGTGGTGCCCACGCGGACGAGCCGCCAGTTGTCGAGAATATATTTCATGATGTAGGCGCGCACCCAGTAGGTGGCGTAGGCTGGCAGCGGCACACCCTTGAACGGGTCGAACTTCTGTATGGCCCGCATCAGGCCGATGTTCCCCTCCTGTATCAGGTCGAGCATATTCTGGAACTGGTTGCGGAACTCGAACGCGATGCTCACCGCCAGCCAGAGGTTGGCCGTCACCAGTTTCAGCGCGGCGTCGGCATCGTTGTGATCGCGCACGCGCACCGCAAGCTGGTGCTCTTCGTCGGGCGTGAGGCGGGGGATGGAGCGGATGGTGGCAAGGTAGTATTGCAGCGGGTCGGCGGGAGCGAGCGGTCCGGCGCCACCGGCGCGTTCCGGCAGGGCGGAGCGGTGGCCGGCCTTCCCTTCCTCCCCGTGTAATTCCTTTTCCTCCGGCATACCAGTATTTTCCAATATGAAAATGAGTCTGAAGGGAGGGGGTGCATGATTCCTCATCCCTGCGTCCCGAACTGTTCAAATATTTCTGTAAACAGCGCGTCCCTTGCCTCGTTCTTTTGT